>JAGXSG010000023.1 GCA_018333995.1 Clostridiales bacterium
ACCACCGGCTCGCGCGGCATCCCGCCAGTCGCCTGCGGAAACGAGACCACGCCCCCCATGAGCTCGCCGGCGACCGAATCGTCGTAGATGACGAAGTTCTCTTCGTTCAAGACGTGCAGTCCAAGTCCGCTCATGATGCCAAATCGCGGCATCTGCGAAAATGCGTGCACGGACCAGCCGCCGTCCCGCTCATAGTACTTGCCGATGATATGAGCCGCGCCAACGGCCGTGGACTGCAGGCCGTCACGCACATACTGGTCGAACAACTGAGCCCACACGGCCGACAGAATGATCGCCGAGAGCCCTGCGGTAAGCAGCGCGACTGCGGCAAACGCGACTGTAAGCCGCGTCGTGAGCGTACGGAACACCCGTCCGAGCATGGGCGAGAGAGACACCGCTCGAACCGGGTCGCCCATCACTCGTCTCCGGCCGCCTGATACTCGAATCGATACCCGACGCCGTGGACGGTGCGGATGAAGGTGGGATCACGCGGGTCATCGTCAAGCTTGGCGCGCAGGTTCTTGACGTGACTGTCGATGGTGCGCTCGTACCCCTCGAAGTCGTACCCAAGAACCTTCTCGACAAGCTCCATGCGCGTGTACACGCGGCCTGGATACCGGGCGAGCGTCACGAGCAGCTTGAACTCGCTCGCGGTCAGATCTAGCTCCCGCCCGGACAGAAACGCCTTATGCGCGGCGACGTCGACGTCAAGAACACCGAAGGTCAGCCGGTCTCGCTGCGGTTCCTCACCTGCGTGCGCCCTACGCAGGAGCGCGCGAACCCTAGCGACGAGTTCCCTCGGCGAGAACGGTTTGACCAGGTAGTCATCGGCGCCAAGGGAAAGGCCAACGATCCGATCCTCTTCCTCACCTTTGGCGGTGAGCATGATGATCGGCACGTCGGAGGTGTCGCGGATGTCCCTGCACACGTCCTCGCCACTCACCTTGGGCAGCATGAGATCGAGTATCACCAGATCGAAACGACTGCGCTCAAACGCGTTGAGCGCTGCCTCGCCATCAGCGACAGCGATCACCCAGTACCCCTCTCGTTCGAGGTACGCGGTGACGACATCCCGGATGGACTTCTCATCTTCAACGAGCAGGATGCGGCGCGCGGGGTTTGCCATGCGATGTCTCCCGTCGACGGTGCACGCGGTCAGACAAGCAAAGTCTAATCCTTCGTACCCGCTTGGGGCCGTACCTCCACGCTAACTCCACGTACGCAATGCGTTGCCCATTGGTCTGGAACACCCGGTGCATCCTCAGTGCCCTACGCGTCAGTGCCTCGCGTCGAATCGTCGGCAGCGGCCGCGTTGGCACGAGACTTCGACGCCAACAGCGCTAGCACCGAGCCCGCGAAGACAATGGCGAGGAAGATGATGAGGTAGGACGGCACCGCGGACCCGCCTTCGCCAGTCCGCATGCCCTGTGCCGGGGATATCATTGATACCGTGTAACTAAGAGAGAGTGCAAGCGTGTCGCCTGCGGCCACCAGTGGCACATCCTTGTAGTAATACGTGTTCTCGTCGGGCCCAGTCGAGGCGAGAATACCCTCAGGAAGCAAGCTCACCTCGCCACGCGGAGACAGGGCGATGGCGAGGCGCGCCGTCTGAGCCGGGTTTGGTGTTACGAATGAGAATCCAGCCTCGATCTCGCCGCCTTCGATTGCGCGCGTAGCGTCGGGGTACACGACTTCTACCTGTGCGATTCGCGAGGTCGTCAGCGTGAACACGGCAACCGTCGCGCCGTCACGCTCCTCGATGACCGCGTCAGCTTCGATGTCGTTCTCGATCGCGCCGCCCATGATCTCTCCCGCCCACTCGATCTGCGAACCCGTGGGGACGGGCAGGGCGACTTCCACCGGCAGCGGCACATCATCGGGCACGACCGCGCTCACGAGGAGCAAAGGACCCCCGGCTTGGGCCTCGGTCAGAAGAGAGACGCCGAGGGACGTGTAGGTGATCGGTTGCGCATACGCGGCTGGAGCGATCGCGCACAACACCGCGAACGCGACGAGGGCGGCTGAAAGTGTAGGGCGTGGTCGGAGCGCTCGGGTCAGGCCGGACATGCGTCTACCTCCGTGGGTACGAGACAACGTGTGGGAAACGATGATACAGCGAGGAAGCCGGATCTAAGATCGTAACGGTCGATTCGGGCGACAGTGTCTCATACCACGGGTGCAAAATCACCGTGGCCACACGCAGTCACCACATAAACACCACGGTTACGGCGTGGTGCTAACGGATCGCGGCCGCCTCCTCGGGAAGGAGGTGCGTCCGGACCCTCTCCAAACCGCGAGAGCACCGGTTGCCCCATCCGTCGAGAAATGCGCCGTCGCACACGACGATGACGACCTCGCAGTCGTTGGGACAACCTCCGCACTCCTCGCCGAGCGTTTCGAACTTCAAGTCACGCACCGCGAAGTCGAAGGGCTCCTCGACTCCCTCTTCTCGCGCAACCAGCGCTACGCCCAGCGCGCCCATGAGGTGGCCGTCCTCGTCCACGAGGATCTCGTGCCCGGTCGCGTCGTGAAACGCCTTGACGACGCCCACATTCTTGCTAACGCCTCCCTGGAACACGATGGGGCTGAGTATCTCCTTGCCCTTGCCCACGTTGTTTAAGTAGTTGCTCACGATCGCGTTGCACAGTCCCGCGATGATGTCTTCGACGGGATGCCCGATTTGCGCCTTGTGAACAAGGTCTGACTCGGCGAACACCGTGCATCGTCCCGCGATCTTGGTAGGGCGCCTCGACCGCAGGGCGTACTCACCAAACTCCTCGACAGGCACGTCAAGCCGACGTGCCTGCGATGACAAAAATGAGCCTGTGCCCGCCGCGCACAACGTGTTCATGGCGTAGTCCACGGGGACTCCGTCCCGCACGATGATGATCTTGGAGTCCTGCCCGCCGATCTCAAAGATCGTGCGGACGTCCGGATGGCGAGAAAGAGTCCCCACCGCGTGAGCAGTGATCTCGTTCTTCACGACCTGAGCGCCTAAGACCGCGCCGATCAGCTCACGAGCCGAGCCCGTGGCCCCGACCGCGACGATCTTGACCTCTGGCCCGGTCTCAAGCTGTGTCGAGAGCTCCCCTAGCAAGCGTTTCACCGCTCGCAGCGGGTTTCCCTCCGTCCACAGGTACGAACCCGCAAGCACCGTTCCCTCGGCACTAACGACAACGCCTTTAGTTGAGATCGAGCCAACATCCACGCCCAGATACGCCTTCACGCGCCCATTCCCACCTTCCGTTTCCTCATCCTCAACATGTCACAAAACGCATCGAGCCGGGTCGCAAGTCCCGTTTCGGATGTCTGCGCATCGAAACTGATGAACAGCACCGGAAACGTGTGCTCCCGGGAAAGCCGCTGGAGCGCGGCCATCGCGTTTACCTCGGGCATGCAGCCAAACGGCTTGAGATGCAAGACGCCGTCGAACCCTTCACGCATGAGCGTGTTTGTCATAGCGACGCTCTCGGTGCCATGAGCGCCGATGTGATAGCGCAGGTAGGGATCTGCCTTCGCGATGATGTCGCGAAGGTGCTCGTGCTTCCGCGGACCTGCGTGGTCGATCATGCTGGTCACCGTTGAGAATCGGTGCACCTCGACACCGCGCTTCGCGAGTTCACGCTCGATGAAGAAGTTGGAAAACGGCTCCAGGAGCACGTATATCTCGCCTACCACGCCCACCCGAAGCAAGTCGTCGCGATGCTCGGTGGGCAGTGCCTCAAGTTCAGTCCGATGAGCGGTTTCAACTTGTTCGACCTCACTGATCGTTCGGGTTGTAGCGAGAGCAGCCAAGAACCGCTCGTGCACCCGGTCAAACGAGCCAGGCTCGAGTTCGAAACCCGACCGCTTCCGCACGATGTCTTCGATTAGGTCGAGCGCGCGGGTCTGCCGAGACGCAAGCCGGTACGTCTTGACGGCACGCACCATGTTGAGGCGGGAGTTTCGCGACTTGAAAGCGTTGTAGTGCTCGAGAACCGTGAAGCCGCCCGCAAGCCGTACCATCTCGAACTCGTAGCCGAGATCGCGAAGAATCGCCTCCTGGACCTCGCCGTAGTATCCAAACCGGCAGCCGCCTCCCGCCTGAAAGAGCAGATTCGCCCCCATCTCAAGGGCTTCGATGTAGTTTCCAACGTTGTACTTGAACGGGACGCACACGAACTCGGGACTATGCCGAGCTCCAAGCTCGAGCGTACGTCTCGTCATCTTTGGCGGCGGGACAATTTCGCAATCGAGCATCCCCGCAAGCGTGACGACCGGGATGTCGTAGTTGCCCATATGCGGAAAACTCGCCCGGAATGGGCCCACCCTTCGCCTTCTCACGACGCGGCCTTCGCGCGGGCTGCCGCTTTCAGAAGATCGACAAAGCTCTCAAGCCGTGTCTTGAGACCCGCCTCTCCCTGGAGCTCATCGAGTATGATCGTGATCGCCGGCGTGCCCGGCAGACGCCTGATACACAACTCCGTCATGAGAGAGTCCGGACCGCACGGAAACGTCACGAGATACACGATACCGTCGACGCGCTCACGGTACAGTTCCACCGATCCGAGCAACTGCTTGTTGTACGTCCACGGGATGTCGGTCGAGATTCTGCGGGCGAGTTTGCGCGCAAGACGCATGTTAGCAAGCTCAGAGCAGACGACCGAGACCCCCTGCTCTCGAAGGATGCGCATGAGCGGCACGCCGAGCAACTCGTCGTACAGGTTGTACTCGTGCCCCACCACGAGAACTTTCACGCCGTCGCCCTGGAGAGCGGCGACCTGTTCGCGCTCGAGGGCACGACCGTGCGCCTCGTGCGCGGCCCTAGCGTCCCGATAGGCGCGCCTAACCGCCCTGCCGCTGTCAGAGAAGCGCGCTCCCAATCGGCAGAGCTCGGCTCGCTCGGTGATTCCATTTGCGACATCGACGTTGTACTCAATCAAGTTCACGCCAGGGACCGAATTGCGGGCGACATCAAACGCCCCCCAGAACTTCACACATGCGGTCTCCTGCTTGGTAAGGGTCACGACGCGGGGCACCAGGATGTGCTCAGCCTTGCCACGCAACGCGTCAACGTGGCCGAGAAACACCTTGAGCGGCAGGCACGTCTCGTCGACCGCCAGATCGATACCGCGCTCAAGGATCGCCCGGTTACTCGGCGGGCTCGTGATGGTGCTGACTCCAAGGCCCTCGAAAAAAGTGCTCCACAACACGTGGTACTTGTGGAACAGCAACGATCGCGGGAACCCAACAGTCGCCTGCGAGCACTCCACCGTCTGCCGCCCCTCTTCAATCGTGCGGTCAATTCCTTCCTAGTCAGGGTAGTGTACCCACTTCAAGCCCTTCCCGTTAGCATTGCGCCGTGAAGCGGGAACAATCGTCCTACACCCGACCGCTCCAACCAGCCCGATCCACCACCGCCACGGAAGAGACGCCGATGCCCCGAGCACCGCGCTGCATGAGCACCCAGCACCCCGACAATGTCACCGTCCCGTTCTTCGCGGAGCGTGCCGATCTCGGCGGAGAAGATGAGGTGACCGAGGCGTACTACGCGTACTCGCATCTTGGCTGCGACGAGCAGATGTGGGACGTCGAGGGCAAGGAGGTCGACGCCTTCGTCGTCAAGAAGCTGCTCACGCGCTATGAGGACTACTTCCACGCCAATCGGCTCGGAGACGATGTTCGCCTCACCCTCCGCGTGCCAAACCCAACCGTCGAGCGCGCGGAAGCGAAGGTGCTGCTCGAGACCCTTGAGAGCATCCCGCGCTCGTACGATGCTGCGCGTCTGTTCTACGGCGGGGAAGATATCCCGCCGCCGATCTTCGAGGTCATCTTGCCGATGTGCGCCTCCCACCTCTACGTGGAACGCATTCGCCGCTACTACCGTGAGCACATCTACAAACGCCAGTTTCTGCCGTTCTTCGACGGCGACATCACCATTGGCGAGTGGATCGGGCAATTCCTTCCCGCTGATATCGAAGTCATCCCTCTGTTCGAAGATCGCGACCACATGCTCGCGGCGGACACGATCCTCAGCCGCTACCTCGACTCGTTCGAGGGTCCCGAACAACGCGTCTTCCTAGCCCGCTCGGATCCCGCCATGAACTACGGAATGCTCAGCGCGGTCCTGCTCAACAAAGTCGCGCTCGCTCGACTCCACCGCCTTGCCGAGAGCCGTGGCATCACCATCCAACCGATCATCGGCGTAGGCTCCGCACCGTTTCGCGGCAATCTCACGCCACGCACGGTACATCGAGTGGCCGAAGAGTACCCGAGCGCTGTGACGTTCACCGTGCAATCAGCGTTCAAGTACGACTACCCCCCGGCCGAGGTCGTCGAGGCCGTGCAAAGCCTGCGCGAGCGAGAGGTGAGGAGGCCCGCGGAGATTGATGAGGAGCGTGCGGTGGATCTCATCGATCGTTTCGCTGCGGAGTACCGCTCACACGTCGTGGAGCTCGCGCCGCTCATCAACTCGACCGCCGCCCACATCCCGTCCCGTCGGCGCCGCAAGTTGCACATCGGCTTGTTTGGATACGCGCGTGACGTCGAAGGCATCACCCTGCCACGAGCCATCTCGTTTACGGGCGCGCTCTACTCACTTGGCGTACCGCCTGAGCTGTTCGGCCTTTCGGCGCTCACCGACGACGACGTCCGGTTCCTTGAAAACGCGTATCCCGGCTTCATGTTCGATCTCGCGGACGCGGCTCGCTACTGGGATCGAGACAGCGACCTCATGCCAGCCGCCGTCCGCGCCGCCGCCGGGCGCCTTGGCCTGGACGGAGTCGAGCGCGACGAGGCACATATCGCGCTGTCTCGAAACATCCGGGCGACCATCGAAGCTGGCGGGCGGGAAAGCGCCACGGCACAGCTCGTGGCGGCGGGGCAGATTCGGCGATTCCTCGGCTGATGCGCCTGCGAGGGCTGTTGTGAACTGGCGCATGAGCGGTGTAACAATTGTGACATTGTGAATGGTGGCACAATCGTTGCGTCCCTGGTATCGTTGACCCGCACACGTACGCTCTATCCTGGAGGATTTCCATGGCCCACGTCCGCTCGCTCTTCTTCGATGGACCGCTCACCGAGGTTGAGAACAAGTCGGTCGCCGCCTACAAACTCGGCCGCCCCTCCGAGGTCATCTGGAACATCACAAATCGCTGCAATCTGCTGTGCGAGCACTGCTACATGGCCGCCGATGGTCACGCGCTGCCCGGCCAGCTCACCGACGAGCAGACGATCGACCTCGTAGACCAGATGGCCGATTCCGGAGTCCCGCTGCTCTTCTTGACGGGCGGCGAGCCGTTCATGCGCGGCAACTTCTGGGAGATACTCGCGCGTGCCCGCGCGCACGGCATCCGCGTCACCATCTCAACGAACTGCACATTCATCGACCGCGATGTCGCCAAGAGGCTCAAAGCGCATGGCGTGGGGTATATCGGCACGTCACTGTATGGCCCGGCGGACTTCCACGACAGCCTCGTTCGCGTGCGCGGCACTCGGGACCGCGTTATCGAGGCGATCAAGATTCTGCGCGAAGAAGGTGTCGGCGTCGCGCTCAAGACGGCTATTTCCACCGACACGTGGCCGCACATCTACGACCTCATCCAAGAGGCCAAAGATCTCGACTGTGGGCTCATCTACCTGTGCGACCTTATCGTGTCGGGCCGCTCTGAGGGTGAGGCCGACGGGCGCATCTCGGCGGACCAATGGCGTGAACTCGCTGACTTCATCGCTGACGACATCACCAACCCCGCGAGCAAGCTTGAGTACGACATCGGCGCAATGCCCTCTTTCGTCCCCTATGTCGCCGAAAAGCTCATCGCGCGCGGCTACGACCTCACGCGCGGACTCGAGCGCCTCAAGATCATGAGCGCGTGTCCCGTGGGCAAGGGCCACATGAACATCAACTCCGAGGGCGGCATCATGCCATGCCAATTCGCCCAGGACTGGACGATCGGCAACATCAAGGAGATGTCGCTCGCCGAGGCAACCCGAGAACTGTTCAAGCTCGCCGACTCGCCAACTACCGGCATCTGCGCCGAGGAGAACTGCGAGTATGCGCAGATCTGCCGAGGCTGCCGAGTGAAAGCGTTCCACCAGTACAACGACCCGTTTGGCCAGGACACCACGTGCATCGTCAAGTCCGCGGGCGCGAGTGCCCCCCACGCCGCGCGGCACGAGGCGCCTCTCGCGACGCTCCCCTGCGGCGGTCCGAGCTGCGGCTAGAAGTGGTTGTCGTACCGCGGGCGTGCGCTGCTGGTGCGGGATCTGCGGCCGGAAGAGGCGCGATACGTCACCGAGATGGTGCGTCGGATCGCAACGCTCGTGCTGATGGGGCCGGAACTCGATGCGAACTACGAGCGCGTGAAGGCGGATGTGTGGGAGTGGCAGTCTCGCCGGGTCTGGCTCTGGTGTCAGGGCGCGTCGTATGATTGCAGTCGCACGAATACACTTGAGAGGTGATTCGCGATGACCATCGATGAGCTGAAGCGCGAGGCGTTAAGCCTCGACCCTCCGAGCCGCGCCAGTCTCGCCAGGGACTTGCTCTCGAGCCTCGACGATCTGCCGGAAGACGAGATCGAGCAGCTCTGGGTCGAAGAGGCGCTGCGACGCGACGCGGAGATCGATGCCGGCACCGCGCGCAGCATTCCGGCAGACGAGGTGTTCGCCGCCGCCCGGGCTCGTCTGCGTTGAGGCACTCACGCACCTTCCACGAGGAGGCCGCAGCCGAGTTCGATGCGGCTGCTGCTTACTACGCTGTAGAACGCGCCTCTCTGAGCGAGGCGTTCATCTCGGCGGTTGAAGGTGCCGTGGCCCAAGCTCTGCGCTACCCCGAAGCTGCGCCCCTGATTCGCGGTCGCGTCCGCAGTCTCCGCGTCGAGCGCTTTCCGTACTCCGTGAAGTACTCCGTTGTTGACGAAAGCATCAGGGTCCTTGCGGTGGCGCATGATCGTCGCCGTCCGTTCTATTGGGAGGGTCGCCGGTAGGTGGCGTAAGGTTCGAACAAGCAGTTCGAGCGGACTCACTTCGTTCGCCGCTCAACTGCTGCACGTTTGGCGAACACCCGGGAGCGTGGACTTGACTGTTGACGAAGCGAGCCCGCCGTCGGCTGGAGTACGTGGACTACGCATCGTGCATCGAGGATCTGAAAGAGCCGCCTAGCAACCGGCTTCACGCCCTCGGCGGCGACCGCAAAGGCCAGTTCTCCATCTCCATCAACGACCAGTGGCGCATCTGCTTCCGGTTCGAAGACGGGGACGCCTACGACGTCGAGATCTGCGACTACCACTGAGAGAAGGTGTGACCATGGCAATCCCCAACACCCAAGAGCGCACCGTCCGTCCGACGCATCCGGGCGAGATGCTGCGTGAGGACTTCATGCCCGACTACGATCTGACGGTCGCCAGCATGGCAGACGCCCTCGGCGTCTCGCGCCAGACCGTCAACGAACTCCTGCGCGAGCGTCGCGCCCTGAGTCCCGAGATGGCACTGCGGCTCTCCCAGCTGTTCGGCAATTCGCCGGAGTTCTGGCTCAATGCGCAGCGCGCTGTCGATCTTTGGGATGCGAAGCAGAAACTCAAGCGCAAGGGCGCTCACATCAAGCGAGTCACCGCCGCGCTCAACGCCGTGTGTGATCAAGTCGCAACTGAAGACTCCGCGTTCATCGCTGAGGCTGCGCGTCAGGCAGGCGAGCGTATCGAATAGTGATCTCCCAAGGCGAGGTATGATGGGCTGATCTCGGTCGGCCCGTCGGCTCGACCCCCGGCTTCAGGCGCCCGGTTGTAATCGTCCAGAACGACTCGTTCAGCCGCAGCCGGATCGCGACGTGCGTGGTCAGCAACGACCTGTTCAACAAGCACACGGGGCTGTGCATCGCATGCCCGATCACCAACACACATCGCGGCTACCCCTTCCATGTCGCGATCCCCGAAGGCCAGAAGGTCACTGGTGTGATCATGGTTGAGCAAGTGAAGTCCATCGATTTCCGCTCACGCGACGTGAAGCGCATCGCAAGCGCACCGGAAGCAGTCCTGGAGGAAGTACTGTCGATACTCGACGCGTGCATCTACTGAGCTGAGCCCTGACCTGCGGAAGCAACCCTACCAGCTTCGCTCGCAGCTGACGCCCAAGGACGTTAGCCACGGCACCCTGTGTGGTATCATTGGTTGTACCTTAGGAGGTGCATCCAATGAGTACTCTTCCCGCGATCATCCCGATTTCCGATCTCCGTCAGGACACCGCTGGTGTCATCAAGCGTGTCGTTGCCACAGACGAGCCGGTCGTCATCACTCAGCGTGGGCGTGCCTCGGCGGTGCTTGTGAGCGCGGATGCCTACGAGCGCACCCAGTACGAGAACGAGCTCTTGCGGGCCCTCGCACGAGGTGACGCGGAGATTGCCGCCGGAATCGGTCGCGATGCAGAAGACGTGCTAGCTGAGGCTCGAGCGCTGCTCAGGACGGAGTAGTCTCGATGTGCGTACGCTTCACGCCGCAGGCCGACCGCCAGTACCTCGAAGCACTTGCCTACCTGCAGAAGAGGAACCGAGTCGGCGCGCTCACCGTCATGCAGCGCGCTGAAGCGGTGATCGCCCAACTGCGGGAGCATCCGCATTCCGGTCACGCAATCCCGGAGTACCCCGATCTGCCGCACCGCGAGCTGCCAGTCCCACCGTACCGGTTCTTCTACCGTGTCGTCGGAGACACGGTGTGGATCGTTGCGGTGTGGCATGCGCGACAACTGCCGGAAGATCCCGACGATGTGGCGCGCGGCTAACCGGTAACAAGCTTCGCTCGCGGGTCATGCGCCCTACCGCTCGCTGTCGGACAACTGCGTCGAGATGTAGCGCTCGCCCGAGTCCGGAAGGATCACCACGATCATCTTGCCGTGATTCTCCTGGCGTGTGGCCACTTGCACCGCGGCCCACACTGCGGCGCCACAGGAGATACCGACGAGTATACCTTCGGTGCGCGCGACCTTTTGCGCGGTGTCGAACGCATCCTCGTTGGTGACGCGTACAATCTCATCCACTATCGAGCGGTTGAGCACCTTGGGCACGAACCCGGCGCCGATGCCTTGGATGCGGTGCGGACCCGGGCGACCTCCCGAGAGTACTGGCGAAGCATCGGGCTCAACGGCGATCATCTGTACACTCGGCTTGCGCGCCTTGAGCACTTCGCCAACCCCGGTGATCGTGCCGCCGGTGCCAACGCCTGCCACGACTATGTCGACCGCGCCATCGGTGTCAGCCCAGATCTCCTCGGCGGTCGTCTCACGGTGCACCTGCGGATTAGCGGGGTTATCGAACTGCAGTGGCATGTAGCTGTCCTTGACGTGCCTCGTGAGCTCCTGCGCCTTCTTGACGGCGCCCTCCATGCCGTCAGGGCCTGGGGTGAGCACCAACTCAGCGCCGAGCATCTGCACGAGCTTGCGTCGTTCGATCGACATCGTCTCGGGCATGGTGAGGATGAGCCTGTAGCCCTTCGCAGCGCAGGCGAAGGCTAGCCCGATGCCGGTGTTTCCGCTGGTCGGCTCGATCACCGTGGCGCCGGGTTTGAGCTTACCGGTGCGCTCGGCCGCTTCAATCATCGCCGCACCGATGCGGCACTTCACGGAGTTGGCGGGATTGAACGCCTCGATCTTGCCGTACACGTCCGCGAACAGACCGGCCGACAGTCTCCCCAGCCGCACGAGCGGGGTCGCTCCGATCGCCTCCGTGATTGACTCGTACGTTCGACCACGAAACGCGGCCACGCGCGCGCCGCTCGAGCCGAAGGCGCTATTGGTAATGGGGGTCTCGCTCATATCGAGTACTCGCTTTCGTGGTCGGTGTCGTATTTGAACAGGGCGTCGATTCGGCTGTGCAGTTCGGCGAGTACCGGATCACTGCGTCTGCGTGGCCGCGGCACGTCGATCTCGAAGCGATTGCGGATCGAGCCCGGCTGCGGAGAGAACACAACCACCTCATCGGAGAGGTAGAGCGCCTCACCAATGTCGTGGGTCACCAGCACGATGGTCACTCCCGTCGAGCTCCACAAAGCGCAGAGGTCGTCTTGAAGCCGCTCGCGTGTCAGTGTGTCGACGGCCGCGAACGGCTCGTCCATCAGTACGATCTTCGGCTCGACCGAAAGCGCCCGGGCGAGAGCCAAGCGCTGCCGCATTCCGCCGGAGAGCTGAGAGGGGTACTTGCCGAGCGAGTCGGTGAGCCCCACCATCTTCAAAAATTTCAGCGCCTGGGGTTCACGCTGAGCAGCGGGCAGACCCCGCAACCGCAGCGTGAAGGTGACGTTCTGCAGTACCGTCATCCAGGGAAAGACCGCATAGTCCTGGAAGATCATCGCGATGTCATGCTTAGGCTGATCACGGAAGACGCTGTTCGCGAGCGGCGAGATGAAGCGATAGCGCCTACGGTAGGCCTCCATCTCCTTGCGCGTCGACGGTAGCGGCTCAAGCACGCGCACTCCATCGATGTATACCTCCCCCTCGCTGGGTGCTTGCAGGCCACCTAGAATCTCGAGGAACGTCGACTTACCGCTGCCCGAGGGACCCAGCAAACTCACAATCTTGCCGTCGGCGATCGAGAGCGATACCGAGAGCACCGCGGTGAGTCCCGCAGCGGTGCGGTCCGCATTCATGATCGAGTGGAACTTGCTGATGTTCTTCGCCTCGATCATCAGCGTCCCACCTTCCACACCGCGAGCTTGACCTCGGCGAACTTGAGCACCTCGATGAGGAACCAGCCGATGATCCCGAGTGTCACCATGCAAACGACCATGACGGGGATCTGGAAGAACTCCTTGGCCTCCATCAGCACATAGCCCATCCCAGAGCGCCCCCCGTACATCTCGGCGATGACGAGCATCACGAGCCCCATGGCGACCCCGGTCTTCACACTCATAATGATCGCTCCCAGGGCGTCCCAGATGTAGATGCGGGTGATGAGCGTGAACTCGCTCGCGCCGAAGACCCGCGCCGACGCCAGGTAGCGAGGGTCGGTGTCTTTGACCGCCTGATAGGTGTTGAACAGAATGGGATAGAACGCGCCCAGGAAGATCAGGAACGTCTGCATCGGCAGCCCGATGCCGAAAATGATGATGGTGATGGGCACCCACGCGGGTGGTGGAACCGGCGCAAGAAGCTGGAAGAACGGCAGAACCCGCTTGCGCACGGCGATGTTCCAGCCCATCAGGACGCCGATAGGAATCGCCGTGGCGAGCGCGATGGCGAGCGCGATGAAGAACTTACCCATGCTGTGAGCGATGTGCATAAGGTACTCGCCTGAGACGGTCATCTCCCACGCGGTGACAGCGACGGTGCTGAGCGGGGGTACCAGCGTACTCGGAACCACCCCCGCGCGGGGCAGTACCTCCCACAATGCAAGCGCAGGCACGAACACCACGATGAACTCCGGCGAGAAGATGCTCCCAAAGGCGTTGCGGAAGAAGAAGCCCGTCTCGCGTAGGACGAGGCGGGGTCCTTTGACGCGGTACTCGGTCATCGCCTCACGTCCGTCCTCGGCGGACAGCCCCGTTTGCCCCGAAGCGCCGAGTGCGAACAACGCCTAGTTCTCATCCTCGCCCTCCCGGTCGTCATACCCAAGCAACTCCTCGACGAGCCCACGATCGGCCACCTCGAAACGACCGACGGGCAATCCTTCGAGAGTCGCGGTCGGTATCCCCGTCGCACGCGCGACGGCCGAGCGCAGATCTGCCTGAGAAGCCAGCTGGTAGGACTCGAGCAGCTCCGGCAGCACACGCAGTGCATCCGTGTTGTCGCGGTGCGCGAGCAGGATGGATTCGACCTGATCCGTCGTGGGTGGGCAGCAGCCGTCGCCAACGCTTGGATCGTTGCCCGTCTCCTCTACCTCCCAATTCTGATACAGGATCGTGTGGCCCTCCTTGATGGCCACGGCCGCGAGCGCGCCTCTGAGCACCACCGCGTCCACAACGCCCGCCTCAAGCGCGGGGATCATCGCATCGAAATGCATGGCCTGTAGATCAAACGACCCCGCGTCGACACCAAGGCGCTCGGCGTCGGCCTTGAAGGTGTCCCACAGGACGCACTCCGGTTGCGAGATGCCCACCTTCTTGCCCTCGAGATCGCTCAAGCGGAGACTGAGACCCTCGCGGACCACAAGCGTTGCGCCGAATGGGTAGGTGATCTTGCCTACGACGGAAAGTGTCTCGAACCCAGGAAGTCTCTCGATTTCCTCGTAGCGAGCGGGGTCTATGAAGCCCGCATCGAGATCGCCCGAGAGCAACGCGTATCCCACATCGGCAGGTGTTCCAAACCGGCTTAGCTCGAAGCGGTCGCCGAACCCGGGACTGCCTTCGGCTACGTAGGCCGCCGCAAGGAGCGGGCCGCCGCTGTGGCCGATCACCGCAGTGTCGCGCTCACTGCAGCCGCTAAGAGCGCCGGCTGCAGTGAGCAGGGCGACGAGCGACAGCAGAGGCGACATCGGTAACCGTCGATGTGATCTGAAAAGCGCGCACTTCATGTGTCTGCTTCCTGACTCGGAGTGATTGCGTGTCGAGCTACCAGGTGATGCCTTTGAACGCCCGTGAGAACAGGGCTTCGCCCGGGTTCTCGTTGATGTTCCCGAGCGTGACGAGATCGTCGCCCAGGGACTTCAGCCCCACCGTATCGAGCTCGATGTCGAACTTCAGCCGGTCGTTGCCCTTCACGATCGCGTCCGCGGGCGCACTCGTGTACTTCACGGCGATAGCGACGATCTCATCTGAGGTCGGATCGGCCAGAATGATCTCGTTCGCCTCGTCGATCGCCTCGATGAAGAGCTTGTACTCTTCAGGATTGCTCTCGATGACCGCGTTGCGCACGTTGATGGTGCGGCACGGGATGCTCTGCGATACCTCCGGGAACAACACCTTGAAGCCCTTGAGCTCGGCGACGCTGACATGGGGCTCCTCGAGGATCGCGCCATCGACCGCGGCGCCCTCGAGCGCCGCGATCGCTTCTCCGCCCGCAAGCTTCTCAAGCTGGAATTCAACGCCCGCCTTCTGTGCTACACGGGTGTAGGAGATGACCGCTTCGCACGCGGGTGAGATGCCCGCAATGCGCTTGCCTGCAAGATCCTTGATCTCAACAATGGGCGAGTCTGCGGAGACGACCAGGACCGAGGTGCAGGGCTTCTTGACCTGCGCGATGGTCTGGATGGGCGCACCGTTGGCGATCGCGGCGATCGCGACCGTTGGGCACGACCAGAATGCATCAGCCTCGCCCGACACGACGAGGTCGCGCGCGGCCGTCAGGTCCGCGGACTCGACGATCCTAACGTCAAGGCCCTTGGCCTCGAACAGGCCCTTCTCCTTGGCCACGTACAAGTTCAGATGGTGGGTGCTCTTCGCGTCCGCCACGACGATCACGAACGGTGCCGCATCAGCGCCCCCTGTCTGCTCTGGCGCGTCGGTCTCGGCATTCGGTGCGCAGCCGACGAGTCCGCTCAACGCGAGCAGGGTCGCGAGGCATACCTTGAGATATCCCTGTCGCCTTGTCATGCGAATCATGTCTGTTCCTCCATAGTCATCCGCCCCGCAAAGGCGTTCGTCTGTCAGCCGATCTCGCCCCGAACGGAGCGATCCTGCTTAGGCCGGACTATGGGTGCGGCGCAACCCACCATCAACTACGACTAAGGTGCGGAAATTGTGCGGAGCGAACTGCCGAGGTACTACCGTCATCACGCAAGAGGCGCCGTGGACAAACGTTTCCCCTGCTCAGCGCCTGTCGCGAGGCATTCTCTGAACCGGTGGCACAACATGCGGATGTGGCAAGATGCGCACTCGAATAGTGCGCGATCGAGTGACCGCGGTACCCTTTGCGCGACCCTCCCTATCCGATGCTCGACAGGTTACAATCTCCACTCGCCGTTGTGCTGCACACATCGCCCGCGAGCCCGAGGAGCCACCCATGAAGTTCGAGACACTCGCCATCCATGCCGGACAGGGCCCCGACCCCGCCTACGGCGCGGTCATGCCGCCGATCTACCAGACCTCGACGTTCGCCTTCAAGGGATTCGACACGCCCGGCGAGTTCGACTACACCCGCTCCGGCAACCCCACCCGCAAGCAGCTCGAGGACTGTCTTTCGGCGCTCGAGGGCGGGACGAAGGGGTTCGTCTTCTCCACCGGCATGGCGGCGATCGCCACCGCGCTGTGGAGCTTTGATGCCGGCGACCATCTGATCGTGCACGACGATCTGTACGGCGGCACGTACCGGCTACTGACCTCGGTCGTGGCCGAGAAGGGCATCGAGGTCGACTTCGTGAACTTGCGCGACATCGCGGCGGTCGAAGCAGCGGTCGCGCCCCACACCAAGGCGATTTGGATCGAGACTCCGACAAACCCGCTCATGAATCTCGTCGACCTCGCCAAGATCGCCGCTTTCGCCAAGTCGCGCAACATTTTGACGATCTGCGACAACACGTTCCTGTCGCCGTACTTCCAGCGCCCTCTCGAACTCGGCATCGACATGGTGATGCACTCCACCACGAAGTACATCAACGGACACTCAGACGTCGTCGGTGGCGCGCTCATCGTCAACAGCGAGGCGCTCGCTGAAAAGATCGGGTTCCTGCAAAACGCGCTCGGTGCCGCGCAGGCGCCCTTCGACTGTTTCCTCGTACTGCGCGGAGTCAAGACGCTCGCGGTGCGGATGGAAGTCCACAACCGTAACGCGCTCGCGCTCGCCCGCTGGCTCGAATCCCATCCAAAGATCGCTCAGGTACTGCACCCGGGCCTCGAAAGCCACCCGCAGCACGAGCTCGCCCTGCGCCAAGCGACCGGTTTCGGGGGCACGTTCTCTTTCAGGATCAAGGGCGGGCAGGACGAAGCTCGCCGTTTCCTTGAGGCGTGCGAGTTGTTCGTTCTCGCCGAGTCCCTCGGCGGCGTGGAATCGCTCATCGAGCAGCCGTACACAATGACGCATGTGTCGATGCCCGAGGACGTACGCCGTACTATCGGCATCACCGAAGACCTGATCCGTGTCTCGGTGGGCATCGAGCACATCGACGACCTCATCGCGGACGTGGAGCGCGCGCTCGCAGCAATCTGACGGTTGAGCAGGCTGTCCGAGCGCCGAGCTCTCGTCGGTTAACGGATTGGTGGGGCGATGATGACGAGCA
The DNA here is from genome assembly GCA_018333995.1 of Clostridiales bacterium. Taxonomy (NCBI): domain Bacteria; kingdom Bacillati; phylum Bacillota; class Clostridia; order Eubacteriales; species Clostridiales bacterium. The sequence goes on from JAGXSG010000023.1 coordinate 17,111, forward strand.
CGGCGGAAGTCGTCCGGGAATCCTGGTCGGGGCGATGGTACTCTCTGTCATGGAACGGTCGTGCGGCCCGCCCGCGCCGGTACCCGCTCAACTCGCACGCAGCGAGCGTCACTGAAGAGAGGAATCGCCGAGATGCGCAGTGATATCGTGCTAACCCTGACGGGTCCTGACCGCGTCGGTATCGTCGAAGAGGTGACCGGGGTCCTGCTCGGTATCGAAGGGAACGTCGGCACGGGACGGATGGCGCGTCTGGGCGGGGAGTTCGCGATGCTCCTGCTCGTCTCGCTTCCCGCCGCCAACGTGTCTCAGATCGATGCGGCGTTCACCTCTCTCGCGCACGAAGGCTACAAGATCACCTTTGGAGAGACCGCGGCGGCGGCAAAGGCTTCACCGGCGGCTTTCGACGTGTATCGGATCGACGTGCGCGGGGCAGACCACGAGGGCATCATCCACGAGATTGCCCGCGAACTCTCCCGGCTCGGCATCAACATCGAGTCCGCCGAGACGGGCACGGTGGAGGCGCCGGTCACGGGCGTGCCGCTCTTCTTCATGAAGACGCTCGTCCACGTTCCGGCCCAACTCGCCGAAGCCGAGTGGATGGCCGCACTCGATGAGGCCGCACGCGCCTCCGGCCTCGATATCGACATCTCCTTCGAGCCGGCGGCGGACCCTGGCTCTTAGCGGGTCAGCGGTTCGAACACGAGAACCTCGTCGCCCCCGGCGTTGGAGAGCGCCAGCCGCTCAGCGGTCACCTCGTAGGATGTCGCCTCAGCCAGGAGCCGGAAGTACGACGTTCCCGTGGCTCGCACGGTTCACGCTCCCTAGGTGAACTTCTTGCGCAACCGCGCGACTGGACCGATACTAATCTAAGATAAGGAATTCGTTCGTATACTCCCAAACGACACCATCCCTCTTGCGAGATGACCCGTGAAGGAGGAACACCGTGCGACTCGACGCGTCCGACATAGACCCTCACGACAGCAAGCCCGTGCATATTCGTCTCGACCTGATCAGCCGCACCGGCGGCTCCGGGCTGTGGTGGGTCGCACAGCAGTTCGAGGACGGCACTCGGAAGCCAGAAGGGATGTTCACCGAATTCGATGCCGCACGCGCCCTCGCCACCGAACTCGCTGCATCGCTCGGAATCCCGATCATCGAGAAGGACTTCGCTTCCTGAGTCGGCCCGTCGTGCGAGACGCCCTCGGCTAGAACTCGCACCCCCCGAGCCGCTCGAAGACCACATCGACGCGGCGAAGGAAGGTGCGCGGGTCGAAGAGCTCGTCCAACCGGTCTTCGGTAAGTGCGCATCTCGAATCGGCTTCGAGGCGCTCACGGAAGGTGGCACCGGGACGCGCCTGCTGAATGTCGTCCCACACGCGCATCGCGTTACCCTGCACGATCGCGTAGGCGTCCTCGCGCGTCATGCCGGTATCGACGAGCGCGAGCAAGACGCGGCTGCTGTAGATTAGCCCACGCGTCGCCTCGAGGTTCGCCCGCATACGCTCAGGGTAGAGCACGAGCCCATCGAGCACCCACGCAAGCTTGTCGAGAAGGTAGTCGAGCGCGATCGTCGAGCCGCTGAGGACCACACGCTCCGCGCTTGAGTGACTGATATCGCGCTCGTGCCACAGCGCGACGTTGTCGAATCCAACCTGCGCGCCCGCCTTCACGACCCTCGCGAGCCCGCAAATTCTCTCGGCGGTAATGGGATTGCGCTTGTGCGGCATCGCACTCGAGCCCTTCTGTCCGCTTGTGAAGGGCTCCTCGGCTTCGAGCGTTTCACTCTTCTGGAGGGCGCGGACCTCGGTCGCGATCTCCTCGGCGGTGGCCGCGAGGGTTGCCAGCACCGCGAGAAATTGCGCGTGCCGATCGCGTGGAATGACCTGTGTCGAGAGCGGCTCGGGCGTGAGGCCGAGACGCTCGCACACGTACGCTTCCACGAACGGGTCGATGGTGCTGTAGGAGCCCACCGCTCCCGAGATCGCGCCAACCGCGACGACCTCGCGGGTGCGCTCGAGCCGATCGAGCGCTCGGCGCATCGCCCAGGCCCAACGCGCGAACTTCATGCCCATCGTCATCGGCTCCGCGTGAATGCCGTGGGTGCGGCCTACGCAGAGCATCTCTCGCGTTTCAAACGCACGGCGCTTGCAGACTTCGCCCACCCGTCTGACGTCATCGATGAGGATGTCTAGCGCTTGCGTCATCTGAAAGCAAAGCGCGGTGTCGCCAAGATCGCTTGAGGTCATCCCATAGTGGACCCAGCGGCTCGGTTTGGGGTCACCTTCGCTGATATCCGCGTCGATGTTCTCGGCCATGGCGGTGAGAAACGCGATGACGTCGTGGTTGGTGGTGCTCTCTATCTCGTCGATCCGCTCGATCGAAAAAGCGGCGGTCGCGCGAATGTGTGCGGCGTCCTTGGCGGTGATACCGATCTCGCCGAGCGCCGCCTGGGCCTCGCACGCGAGAAGTTCGATCTCCTTCCAGATCTCGAACTTGTTCTCGAACTCCCAGATGCGGGCCATCTCGGGGCGTGAGTAGCGAGGGATCATCGGCGGAAACCTTCCGGCGCTCGGGGATGCATGACATCGAACCAAACCGCCGTGCGCGGCTCACTCGTATTATCGCCGAGACGCCGCCGCCGGTCATCCCGTCCAGATAACCGCGCTCTTCGCTCTAGCGACAGGCGCGACGCTGACTGCCGCCAACGCGGACGCTGGCGTCGATCCCAATCCCTTCAGGGGCTCCCCGAAGATGTCGGCGACCTCGCCGTACATCGTTTCGGCGTACTCCTGGTGCCAGTCATCGAGCGAGAGGTAGAACAGCGGCGAGAAGGCGAGTCCCATAGCGGCAACAAGCTCGACGATGACGGGCAGCAGCGTGACGCGCGCAAACAGCAGGTCGATGATTACCGGGTTGAGGTAGTCGCCCTCATGGAAGGGCATCCACATGTGCGTGAGCCCGTCCACACGCACGACGATGTCGTAGCAGTGATTGCCCTCGCCCAGCAAGACGATGGTGTAGTGCCCATCCGGATCCTCGCACTCCCTCTCCCAGCCATGACCCGCCCGTTCGAGAGCCCAGATGCCAGCGAGTGTCTCGAAGTCCGTCGGCATCGTGAGAGGGCATCTCGGCAGTTCTCTAATCGACTCGCGGATGTTAGCGGCGTACGTGAGATGCTTCTCGCAGATGGCGTCCCGGGCGAGCGTCATCGCAAGACTCGCCTCAAACCACGAGGCCGAGTTGATGACCGTACGGAGAAGGTCCGGGTCATTGTGATAGTGCGCGCGAATCGCGCCGATCAGTCGTGTGAGCGGTTGCACAGTTCACTCATTCGGTCGTGTCGGTTCCGCGTGGGAAGTATCGACACGCTTCGCGCCGATGATGAACGCACGCGATGAACGGCGGCCAGCGCGAACCAGCGAGCCGCCTCCGCACCGCAGGGCGACGGCGCCGGAGTCTACTCGATATCTGCGTGGTACGCCTGGAGCGAGCGCACGCCGTCGCGGGACTCTCTGTAGGCAGCAATGCCCGTCGCCGCCGCAAGGGCTGCCGCGGTGGTGGTGATGTAGGGCACTCGGTGGCGGATCGCCGCCTTGCGGATGTACGAGTCGTCAAACTCGCTTGATTTGCCCGCCGGCGTGTTCACGACGAGTTGAATGTCGCCGTTCTTAATCGCGTCTTCGATGTTTGGGCGTCCCTCGTGCACCTTCAGGATCGGCTCGGCGAAGATTCCATGCTCGCCGAGGAACGCCGCGGTTCCACCGGTCGCCCGGATGGAGAATCCTAGCGCGGAGAACTCCCGCGCAGCGGGAAGCACGAGTTCGCGGTCTCGCTCGGCAACGGTGATCAGAACGGTCCCTGTGTCCGGCAGGTGCTGTCCGGCGGCCTCCTGCGCTTTGTGGAACGCGAGCCCAAACGAACTCGCCAAGCCGAGCACCTCTCCGGTCGAACGCATCTCGGGCCCGAGCACTGGATCGACCTCGGGGAACATGTTGAACGGGAACACCGACTCCTTGACTCCAAAGTGCGGCACTTCTCGCTTGACAAGCCCGAGACTGCCGAGCGGCTCACCCAACACGACGCGCGTCGCGAGCCCAGCCATCTGCACATCGCATACTTTTGAGACGAGGGGCACGGTGCGCGACGCCCGCGGGTTCGCCTCAAGCACGTACACGGTGTCTTCAGATATCGCGAACTGCACGTTCATGAGACCTACCACGCCGAGTTCTATGGCGATTCTTCGCGTGTGCTCCTCGATGGTTGCCAGGTGCTCTTCTGCAATTGAGACCGGCGGGATCACGCACGCCGAGTCACCCGAGTGCACGCCCGCGTACTCGATGTGCTGCATGACGGCGGGAACGAAGGCGTCCGTGCCGTCGCAGATCGCATCCGCTTCGCACTCGAGCGCGTTTTCAAGAAACGAGTCGATCAAGACCGGCCGCTCGGGCGCAAGCATCGCCGCGGCGGCCATGTAGCGAGCGAGCATCTCCTCGTCGTGTACGATCTCCATACCTCGGCCACCAAGAACGTAGCTCGGTCGCACCATCACCGGGTAGCCGATCTGGCGGGCCACCTCTCGCGCGTCTTCAAACGTCGAGGCCATCCCTGAGGCTGGCATCGGAATACCGAGGCGCTCCATGATCTCTGAGAAACGGTCGCGGTCCTCGGCAAGGTCAATCGTCTCGGGAGAGGTGCCGACGATCGGCACACCGGCCGCCTCAAGCTCTCGCGCGATGTTAAGCGGTGTCTGACCGCCAAACTGCACGATGACGCCCTCGGGCCGCTCCTTCTCGTAGATCGCGAGCACGTCTTCGACGGTGAGCGGCTCGAAGTAGAGCTTGTCGGAGGTGTCGAAGTCGGTCGAGACTGTCTCGGGGTTGCAGTTGACCATGATCGTCTCAAAGCCAGCTTCGCGAAGCGCGTATGCCGCATGCACGCAGCAGTAATCGAACTCGATGCCCTGGCCGATACGATTGGGGCCTCCGCCAAGCACCATCATCTTACGCCTGCCGCTCACCGGCACCGTGTCGGGCGCGTTGTATGTCGAGTAGTAGTACGCCGCTTCGGCCACGCCGGACACCGGAACCGGTTCGTAACCGTGCACGACACCCAGGCCGATGCGCCGCCTGCGAATCTCGGCTTCCGGCGTGCCGAGCAGGCGCGCGAGGTACGCGTCGGCAAAGCCGTCTCGCTTCGCGCGCGCGAGGAGATCGCCTGGAAGCTCCTCTCCCGCTCGCCCGCCCTCGCCACGCACGCCACCAGCACTCGCGTAAGAAAGCACCTCTTCCTCGAGCGCGACGAGCTCAGCCATCTGCTCGATAAACCACCGCTTGATCTGAGTGCGCGCGTAAAGCTCGTCTACGCTCGCACCCTGCCTGATCGCCTCGTACATGATGAACTGCCGCTCACTCGATGGTTCCGCGAGCAGCCCCATGAGATCCGCAAGGGGCCGCTCGGCAAAGTCACGCGCAAAACCGAGTCCGTAGCGGCCGATCTCCAGCGATCGCACCGCCTTTTGGAATGCCTCCTTGTAGTGTTTGCCGATCGACATCGCCTCACCCACCGCACGCATCTGCGTGCCGAGCTTGTCGATGGCGCCCGGAAACTTCTCAAACGCCCAGCGGGCGAACTTCACGACAACGTATTCGCCACTCGGCTCATAGCTGTCGAGAGTGCCGCCGCGCCAGTAAGGGAACTCGGCGAGCGAAAGCCCAGCGGCGAGGTTCGCGCTCACGTAGGCGATCGGGAAGCCGGTTGCCTTGCTCGCGAGCGCAGAGGAGCGCGACGTGCGGGGGTTGATCTCGATGACGACGATACGCCCGGTCTCGGGATCGTGCGCGAACTGCACGTTCGTCCCGCCCACAACCTCGATCTCCTCAACGATGTCGTAGGCATGCTTCTGCAGCCGGGCCTGGACATCGGGCGCTATTGTGAGCATTGGCGCCGTGCAGAAGCTGTCACCGGTATGTGTCCCCATCGGATCGACGTTCTCGATAAAGCAAACGGTGATGAGACGTCCATCGGCGTCGCGAACGATCTCAAGCTCGAGCTCTTCCCACCCGAGCACCGACTCTTCGACAAGCACCTGCCCCACCATCGAGGCCTGGATACCGCGCGCGACGACGGTGCGCAGCTCCTCGATGTTGTAGACGAGCCCGCCGCCGGTGCCGCCCATCGTATACGCGGGACGGATGACCACGGGGTAGCCAAGGTCTGCGGCGATCTTTTCGGCCTCCTGTACCGAGTGGCAGACCTCACTCCTCGCGCACTCCACGCCGAGGATCTCCATCGCCTTTTTGAACTCCAGGCGGTCCTCCCCGCGCTCGATCGCGTCGATGTTCACGCCGATGATCTCGACCCCGTGCTCGTCGAGCAAGCCCGCACGCTTGAGCGCGGATGAGAGGTTGAGCGCCGACTGCCCCCCGAGATTGGGAAGGAGCGCGTCAGGCCTGGAGGCGGCGATAACCGCGGCGACAGAATCGAGATTGAGCGGCTCGATGTAGGTCTCATCGGCCATGACGGGGTCGGTCATGATGGTCGCTGGGTTCGAGTTGACAAGTACGATGCGATAACCGAGGCGGCGCAGAGCCTTGCACGCCTGGGTGCCCGAGTAGTCGAACTCTGCGGCTTGGCCGATGACGATTGGGCCTGAGCCGATGATCATGACGGTGCGGATATCGTCGCGTCTAGGCATGCATGCTCCTACCAGTTGACAGGAATGTCGCGGCTCGCGAGATACTCCTTGACTTCGCGGACGGAAAACGTACGGAAGTGAAACACGGACGCGGCGAGCAGCGCTGTCGCGTGACCCTCGGCCACACCTTCGTAGAAGTGCTCGAGCGTGCCGGCCCCGCCTGAAGCGATCACGGGAAGCGAGACCGCGTCCGCGATCGCGCGGGTGAACTCCAGGTCATAGCCCGCAAGCGTGCCGTCACCGTCCATGCTCGTGGGAAGAAGCCCGCCAGCGCCAAGCGCTTCGCACCGCACCGCCCACTCGACGCAGTCAACTCCGGTACCAACCGTGCCGCCCGCGACGACCACCTCGAACCCGCTCGGCATCTCGGCGCTGCGACGGCCGTCGATGGCGACGATGATCCGCTCGTTGCCGAACTTCTCGGCGGCCTCCGTCACGAACGCAGGGCGCTTCACCGCCGCGCTGTTGATGCTCACCTTGCTCACGCCGACATCGAAAAGCGCCTCGATATCGTCGAGCGTCGATATCCCGCCGCCTACCGTCAGTGGAACCCCGCCCAACACATCCGCAACGGCGCGGGCCCACTCAAGTCTCGTCGAGCGGTTCTCCAACGTAGCGGCGATATCGAGCATCGCCACCTCGTCGGCACCGGCCTCAGCGTAGAAACGCGCGTTGTCGACCGGATCGCCAGCGTCGCGCAAGTCGACAAAGTGCACCCCTTTGACGACGCGGCCGTCCTTCATGTCGAGGCACGGGATGATAGGCACAGGGTCCACGTGCGCGCTCCTTCCCTCGGCGGTGCGCCCGGTCGACGACACTCGGTTGACGGCATTCTAACGGAAGCGCAAGGCCGGTGCGCGAACGCCTTCGCCCACAGCGTTCGAGCTACCGCGTCGCGGTAAACTGTGACGTGACGAAGCCCGACGAGGAGGAGCTGTGATGACGCGACCCGCATCTACCGCAACCCAGTCAAAACCAGGTCCATCCGAGCGGGAGCTGCTATCTGTTGCCGCTTCAATACGCCCGACCGATCCCTCTGGGGAGCATGCGGCGCGCACCCGGCTCGACCAGCTGACCAAGCCGCCGGGATCTCTCGGTCGGCTCGAAGATATCGCGGCACAAGTGGCCCGTGTACAAGGCCTGGAGAAGCCTTCCGTCGCGCGAAAAGTCGTGCTCCTCATGGCGGGGGACCATGGAGTGGTCGCAGAGGGAATCACGCCGTACCCGCAAGATGTCACCTGGCAGATGGTCGCCAATATCGTTTCAGGCGGCGCCGCTATCTGCCAGATCGCGGCAAGCGTCGGAGCGGACCTTCGCGTCTACGATGTAGGCGTCGCCCGCGACATCACGTTGCCAGGCGTGGTGGCTCGAAAGGTTGCCTACGGCACGCGCAACATGGCTGTGGAACCCGCGATGACGCGTGAAGAATGCGCCGAAGCAGTGCTGACAGGAATCCATGCCGCGCGTGACGCTGCCGCAGACGGCTACACACTGATAGCCACAGGCGAAATGGGCATCGGCAACTCCACTGCCGCCGCCGCTCTCACCGCCGCGTACACAGGAGCGGACGCGGGGGCGGTTGCGGGGCCCGGCACTGGACTCAGCAAAGAAGGTGTCGCCCGCAAGGCGCGCATCCTGCGCGACACGCTTGCTCTTCACGCAACGGCTGACCTCGACGCGCTTGGCAAGCTCGCCGCGGTGGGCGGTCTCGAGATCGCGGCGCTTGCCGGCGTGCTGCTTGGTTCCGCGGAACAAGGCATCTGCGTGGTTTCGGACGGCTTCATTTCGGGTTCAGCAACCCTCGCGGCGGTCGCGCTGTGCCCAGTCGTTGCCGAGTACGTGTTCGCCTCGCACCTCTCGGCAGAGCCCGGACACCCTATCATGCTCGCCCACCTTGGGATGCAGCCGTTACTCGACCTCGACATGCGGCTCGGTGAAGGGACAGGTGCCGCGCTCGCAATGGCAGTCATCGATGCCGCATGCCGCTGCCTGTCGAACATGGCCACCTTCTCGGAAGCAGGCGTGTCGAGCGGAAACGCGTGACGATCAAAAGGGTGCCTAACAGGCCGTCTTCATCCAACTGCCCCACTGCGACGACCAACGATGCGCTGGACTACCATCTCGATAATCTCGGAAAGCTCCGCGACCTCACATGCCGCTCCGCACTCAATCGCGGCTCGCGGCATGCCCCACACCACGGCGCTGCTCTCCGCCTCGGCGACGGTGTACGCGCCGGCGTCGCGCATCGCACGAAGACCCTCAGCTCCGTCGGTGCCCATCCCGGTTAAAAGGACGCCCATCGCCGAAGCCCCGATGACATCGGCGGCCGATTTCATCGCCACATTCACCGAGGGGGCATGCGCTGTATTTGTTGGCCTCTTGTCGAGCTTCAACACACGCTTTCCATTGACGCGCTTCATGTGAACATGCATACCAGCCCTGCCGATGAGGACGCGGCCTCCCTCAAACAAGTCGCCGTCGCAGACCTCGCGAACCGGAACACGGGCGCACATGTCGAGACGCGATGCGAGAGCGGCGGTGAACCCCACCGGCATGTGCTGAATGACAAGCACCGGCGTATCGAGATGCGGGGGAAGCGCCAACAGCAACGCCTTAAGCGCAGCCGGTCCTCCCGTGGAGCAGCCTACGATGAGGGCATCCGTCACCGGATCGCCTTCGCGCGCTCCCACCGCGCCGATCGGGGCATTCTCGTTTCCGCGCCGGTCGTGAGCGCATAGCGTCGCAACATCAACGGATGCCGCCGCCCGAATCTTTTCGAGCAGCTCTGCGCTTATGCGCGACATGTTCATGTGGGTAAAACCTGAGGGCTTGCTCACAAAATCAACGGCGCCCGCTTCGAGTGCGGACAGGGTGTGCGTGGCGTTTTCTGTCGTTACCGAGCTCAGCATGATAGTCGGCACCGGACTGACCCGCATGATCTTGGTAAGCACCGTGACACCGTCTTCACCCGGCATCACCACATCAAGGGTTATCACGTCTGGCTTGAGCGCCGGAATCAACTCCAACGCTTGGCGACCCGACCCCGCCGCGCCTACCACTTCAATGTCTGGCGCCGAGGAAAGAATGCGCGTGATCGCCCTGCGCATGAATGGTGAATCATCGACTACCAGTACCCTGATCATGTAGTTCGGACCCCTTCGACCCCGCAAAGCCAACGAGTCATGCCATATCAACGGGCTTGCGATACCCGATCGCTTTGCCAACCTGAACCATTTCCAGGGTATTAGTCACGTTGAACAGCGACTCAGAATGTCCAACGAACAGGTGACCCGCCTCGCGCGTCACGCCAATCAGCCCATCGAGAGCCCTCAAGCGACTCGCCGCATCGAAGTAGATCATAACGTTGCGGCACAGCACGATATCGAACATGCCGAGCGAGCGCATTCTCCTTGTGTCCACCAAGTTCGCCTGCGAGAAGGACACGCGGCGGCGGAGCGCTTCGTCAATGCGCAACACTCCGTCAACCGGCTTGAAATACCAATCGAGGTATCGTCCCTCCGCACTTCGGAATGAGTTGCTCGTGTACTTCGCATGCCTTGCCTTTTCAAGCGCACGACTCGAAATGTCGACTCCGTGTATCTCGACACGCCGCTCGACATCGAACAGTCCCGCTTCGTGGAGCAGCATGGCGATCGTATACGGCTCCTCTCCCGTAGAACACCCTGCCGAGAGGATCCGGACAGAACGCGCTTTCGCTGGAGCATCCCGTACGATGTCGAGAATGGCCTCAATCTGACCAATCTCGCGAAAGAAGTACGTCTCGTTGTTGACGATCGCGTCGACCGCCCGTTCGAGCTCGAGGCCGTCACCGTACTTGAGCAGGTGATAATACTCGGTGAAATCCGCTGCCTGGGTGGCCTGCATCGCTTTAGCGAGCTTGCGCGCGAACGTGGGCATTGCCTCCTCTGGCGGATATATGCCGCAGTGTTCGGAAAACAGCTGCCGCATGAGCCGGAACTCGTACGGACGCATCTCGAACATGGCGCTCATGAGACGCCGTTCGGTGAGGCGGACTCAGCATGAAGCGTGGCCGCGATCGCGGCGGCGACCGCCACGTCCTTCTCCACAACAAGCGCATTCCGCAATTCGTCGACCAGCGCCCCTGGCTCATCGCTCACTGAAAGGCCAAGCGCAGCGGCCCATCGGCTATCGGTATCTGAGGCCCGAAGTTGAACGGCTAGGTACGACAGCGCCTCGGGCGTTCCGATACGTCCAAGCGCGAGACACGCGATCGCGCGCCGCTCATCAACCGTACTTGCGGCGTGCGCGAGGAGCTGGGAAACAGCGGCGGCTCCCAGTGATACGAGGCTCTCGGCTGCGTGCTGCGACAGGAGACTGTCGTCGAGAAGCGCGATCAGCCGCTCTGGTGCGGCGGGATCGGAAACGCCCGCCATCGCGCGCACCGCACGGATCCGAACGAGTGGCTCAGGATCGCTGATGACTCGCTCTAGCAGGTTAGAAGCCTCCGGCGCGTCGCATGACTCGAGAGCCTCAACTGCGGCGAGCCGGACGTTCCAGCTCTCCTCTTGTCCGCCGAGCACCCGTGCCGCCACTTCACAGACACCCGGCCAGCCAAGCGCGAGGAGTGCTCGAAGCGCTGCCTCTCGCACGTCGGGGACTGCGTGCTCAACGTGCTCGGCCACTGCGGGGATCTCCCGGGAGCCTCCGCACTTGCCTAGTGCCGCCAACGCTGCGACGACCACACCTGGATCCGAGCTGTGGAGCAGGCTCCGCATCAACTCGATGTCCTCCGGCGAGGCCTCGACAGCAAGGCCCTTCACCGCCGCTGCCGTGATCGATGTCGAACCTTCCTCTACGGCTTGACGCAGGACCCGCCTTGCCGTCGGCTCGTTTCGTGTCGCGAGCGTTCGAATTGCAGTCACTCTGAGCAGATGATCCACGTCGAGCGCCAGAGTAAAGAGCACCGATAACGCCTCGTGTCCGGGAATCATCCCGAGCGCGGGAGCAACCTGGCGCCTCACGAGCGGGCTCGGATCACGGGCCAAGGTAAGAGCGATGTCCCAGAGCGCTTCGTCCCCAGACCGCTCCGGTAGACTAGCGAGCATCCGCGCGACTGACTCACGTACGCGCTCGTCACCCAGCTCCACTGACTTGCCGAGCGCACCGGCAACACGCAGTGGCCCGAGACCAGCAAGCGCCTCTGCCGCCGCGAATCTGATCTCATCGAACTCATCGTGAAGCAGATCTACGAACACCTCGATGTGCTCAGCTCCACCTAGTCTCGCGAGGGCTTCGATGGCCCCGGTGCGAACTGACATATTCTCGTCACCCGTTAACCGCAGGAGACGGGGAACGTCCCGCTCATCGCCAGCGGCGGCGAGCGCGCGCACCAGCACTGAGCGGACCGCGGGAAACGAACTCCGCTCGGCGGCGTCAAGTTGCGACCTCACAGCTTCGAGATTCTCCGCAAGGAAGCTCGATGCGTCCTCGATCAGATCTGAGGTTTCGGCAGCCTGGCACACCGAAGGGGCAAACGACGGATCGCCGAGCCACAAGGCGACCACCATGCCCGCCGCTCTGTCGGGACCCTCGCTGCGAAGCGCCGCGTTGACTGCATCACGCAACGTGGTGGGCGCCGAGTCACGCACGTCAGCGGTGATACGTCGAAACACCGGCCTGGTTCCGTCGTCGATCACCTTGATGATTCCTGCCAACGCGCGAACGACACAGGCGCCGTAGAATGCGCTTGCATTCGCCGCCGAGTGCACAAGCGGCACAAGGGAGCGCACGTCCCCGATCCGCCCGAGAGCCTCAGCGCACGCGGCACCGATCGGATCGTCACCCAGCTTCCCAGCGAGCTGGCGGATCGCCCGTTTTGAGGCGATCGTACCGAGCGCTTCAGCCGCGGCCACAGAGGCGAACGTGTTCTCCTCAAGCACCTCCAGTAGCGCATGTACCGCGCTCTCGTCGCCTATACACCCAATCGCCTCGATCAGCATGTGGCGTACGTTCTCGTCCTCTTCGGTATCGAGCATCGGGATGAGATGCGCCAGGGCCGCCGGATCACCGATCTGTCCCAACGCGAGCGCCGAGAAGTTCCGTACATCCGCGACGTCCGAAGAGAGGTGTTCCACAAGAACCGCAATCGACTCACCGCTGCGCTTGATAAGCGCCTTGATCGCTGCGTTACGCTCGCCGGCATTCTCGGAATACAGCAGATCGCCCAAGAGCGCGGACGCGTCAACATCCGAGTCAACGGCCAACGCCTGGGCGGCGGAACGGCGAACTCGCCAGTCACTATCCGCAAGTGACTCGACCAGCCCAAGGACAGCGCCCGCGCCCCGGTCGATTCGAAGCCGCTCTACCTTTCGCCGACGCCGCTCGCCATGGTCGAGAGACTCGAGGTCGTCTGCGCCTATCGCAATCTCGGCCGAGGCGGCTGAAGAGCGAAACGCCGCGGAACTATCCATGAAGTTCGCCTCCGGTTCGCAGCGGGGAAGCGGAAAGGGGTCGGCGGTAGAGTGCCACCCGGCCGTAATTCCGTGTCTCGAAGAGGTTGGGGATCTGGTGGATCAAGTCGGCCTCGCCGGTCAACAGCCAACCGCCTGGAACGAGCGAGTCCCACAAGCGCCTAATCAGCCTCTCGCGGGCGTCAGTTGACAGGTACATCATCACGTTGCGGCATAACACGAAGTCCTGACCGCGCACGGGTAGCGTCCCAAGCAAATTGCGCACGGCAAACCTCGTGTTCCTGCGGATCTCCTCGGAAACAGATATCATGCCCTCCGCATCCGCCACGGTGTAGCGGTCAAACAACGATCTAAACTCACGGCCGCACGATCCCTCTTCGGGCTCGCGATACACGCCGCGCCGGGCGGTTGCGATCGCCGAAGCGGAGATATCCGTACCCACCACCGTGTAGGGCAAATCCCTGCCTTCACGGGTACACTCGGCGGCGAGCATTGCCAAGGAGTAGGCCTCTTCTCCACTTGCGCATCCGGCTGACCAGACTCGTAAGGGCATCTTGCGCTCGATAGCCCGCTTGCATACATCAGGCAGAACCTCTTCACGCAAGAGGCGCATCTGACCGGCATCCCGGAACAGACGTGTCTCTTGCACTGTCACCTCGCCCACCAGCCTCTCCACCAGCGCCGAGCCTGTCCCCGGCGCATCCAGAAGCGTCTCGAGTTGCTCCCACGTTGTCGCGCCATTCTCCCGCATCACAGCGGCCAGAGCACCGGCGGCGCGATACTCCCAGCGCTTGTCTAGACGCACGCCAGCGGTCTCGATCGCGCGTTGCTCAAAGTACCTGCGGAAGTCCTTTGGTGCGAGGATAGAACCCGTCACGTACCGCCCCCGTCACTTCAGCTTGAAGCCTTCGACTACTTCTCGGAGGTTGGATGATTGCTCGGCCAAGTTGCCCGCGGCTCTAGCAAGCTCCGTGATTCCGTCCAGATTCGTCCGCGTCGCCTGGGCGATGTTTTCCATCGCCATGACCATGTGCTCGCCCCCGCGCTTCTGTTCACCGGTCGCCGAGACAACCTGAGAAACAAGGTTCGTCATGTGTTCGACCGCAGTCACGATCTGCTGCGAACCATGCGCTTGCTCCTGGATCGCGGTGTCTACCTGACGGTGGAGCAGCTTCATCTCGTCGACCTCAGCGAGCACCGTGCGTCCGCTTCGCACCTGTTCAGCGGTGGCCGAACTAATCTCACGCATCGCCTCGATCACTTCATCGAAAGTCTCGCTGATGCCGTGGAGAGTCGCTTTCGCCTTGTCGCTCACAGCGCGAGACTCTAGCGCCCTCTTGGCGCTCGTCAGTGTGGACTCGACAGCGTGCTCCGTGTCTTCCCTGATGGTGGCGATCAGCGCGCTGATTTCCTTCGTGGATTCTGTCGAACGCTCGGCTAGCTCACGAACCGCCTCAGCCACAACCGCGAAGCCACGGCCGTGTTCGCCGGCGCGCGCCGCTTCAATCGCGGCGTTGAGCGCAAGTAAGTTGGTCTGCTCGGCGATATCATCGATGACCCCCGTGATCTCCCCGATCTCCTTGCTGCGCTTGCCCAGACTCTTGACCACCTCGACAGTGCCTTCGATCGACTCCGCGATGGCAGCCATCGCGTCGGCCATCGACTCGACCTTGTCAACGCCCTCGTTGGCCGCCTTTCCGGCCTCATCCGTCATCTTGGACACGCGATCCGCGCTCTCGGCGACCCGCTCCGTCGACTCGATGACCTGCTGGATGCCGTTCGCGGTGCTTGCCACCACCGTAGACAGCCCCTCAACGCTGTGAGCGATCTGTTCGACAGACGCGGCCATCTCACTAATGGTCGCGGAGGTTTCATCGGCGCTCGAACCAAGTTGCTCGGCGCTCGATGCAACCTGATCGATGGAGGCGGCCATCTCCTCCATCGAGACGCTCGTCTCCTCCGTTGCCGAGGACTGCGTCTCCGCGCCCTCGCTGATCATCCTAGTCGTCGCCGATATCTGCTCGGCAGCGGTCGCAAGGTCATCCGAGGAGGTCTTGATGGTGCCAATGATGAGCGAGAGTTTCTCGGTCATCTCATTGAGCGCGATGGCGAGGTCTCCGAGCTCATCACCTGAGCGGGCGTGCATACGGGTAGACAGGTCTCCAGAGGCGATCGTCTCCGCGAAGGCGACCGCACGGCGGAGCGGCACCGTAATCTGACGGGAGATGAACCAGCCCACGCCAACCGACGCGAGCACGCTCAGAACCAAGATGACAGCCATTATGGAATACGCGAGCACCTGGGTCTGCTCGGCGCTCTGCTGCGCTGCCTGGATGTCAGCTTCCACAACCGACTCAAGCTCATCAAGAGCCACGAAAAGCTCTTCGCGCTTCCCGTCAAAGGTCCCCATGTACTCAAAGATCGACATGCCAGTACCGATGTCGGCACCGCCCTGCAAATTGCGCACGTGCGCACGAACCATCTCGCCGCCCGCCTCGAAGAACGTCTCATACGCCGCGATTGCCCTGTTTAGCGCCTCAACTCCTGCGGCGCTCTCCATCCTCTCCAGTCCCAGCTCTGCGTCACCCTGCTGGAGAGCGGTCAGCAAGCGTCTCGCCTCAGCGTCGTAGGTGTCAGCCTCTCCCGAAACCGCACGCGCCTCGCTCGGGGTGATCTGGATGAGGGACTCTGTGTACAAGTCACTGAGCTTCATGGCTGCGACCTGCGCGTCGTGAGTGGTGATAGTGCGGGGGATATGTTCGTGCACTATCCGGTTGGACGCATTGGCGACGCGCTGCACCGACATAATACCGGCCACGGCCGCGAGCACGACGATCGCCGCAACCACAAGAAAACCCAGCGTCAACTTCACGCGCACTGTTCGCTGCATTCGTGGAAGCTGCTTTGGCAACGGGATTCTGAACTTCATCTTCTCGACCCTTTCCTCTCGAGCCTCAACCGGCAAGGCTTCCCATGGCGTCGGTCTCTTCCTGCGAGAACATCATTTCGAGATCGAGCACGACGACCATACCGCGCTCCACCCTGCACACACCTTCCACGAACTCGGTGCCGACGCCGGCCGCAAGATCCGGGAGGCGCTCGACCTCGAGCGAGGAGACGCGAACCACCTCCACCACGGCATCAACGACAAGTCCTATCGTCCGAGCGCCAACGTGCACGATAATGATGCGGGCGGTCTTTCCGAGCGCCTCAGCGGTAAAGCCAAACCGTTTACGTAAATCCACTACGGGGACGAGGCGACCGCGGAGATTGATCACGCCTTCAACGAACCGTGGCGCGTTGGGGATCGCGGTGATCTTCATTGCGCTGTACCGGATAATCTCCTGCACTTTGCCGATGTGGAATCCAAACTCGTCCTTCGCGAGCAGAAGCGTGACCAGCTGAAGCGTGTCCGCATCACTGACACGAGCTTCCCTGACAGAACTTAGGTCCTCATCGAGCACTTTGGGTGCGCGTTTTCGCGCCATCAACGGACCCCACCTCCCACGACCGTTTCGTTCTTGGAACGCCCGGCGATTAAGTCAACCACGCCGTCCACGTCTATGATGGGCACCACAGAACCATCGCCAAGAATCGTCGCGCCCCCGATACCCGGTGTGCGACCGAGGGTTTCCTCGAGATTCTTGACCACTACCTGCTGCTGGCCGACAAGCGCGTCAACCAGCACGCCGAGCCGATGGCCTACCCCTGAGACCACTACCACGAATCCTTTACCGGTATGGCTCGGCTCCTCCTCGAAACCGAGCGTATGACCTAGATCGACTACCGGTAGCGAGTGTCCGCGTAAGTCCATGACCTGCGACCCCTTGATCGTGCGGATTTCGCCTCGGTCGACTCGCAATACCTCCGCAACCGATGCGAGGGGGATCGCGAACGCACGCTCTTCCTCGCTGACAAGCAGCGCTGACATGATCGCGAGCGTCAGCGGCAAGCGCATCGTAAACGTCGTTCCGCCGCGAAACTCTGTCTCGAACTGAATCGTTCCACCGAGTTCCGCGAGCTTCTTGCGCACGATGTCCATGCCGACACCGCGTCCCGAGATATCGGTGATCGTCTCGGCGGTGGAAAAACCCGAGCCTGTGATGATATCGACGATCAAAGCGTCGCCGATCTCCTCGTCGGAGCTAATCCTGCCTTGCTCAACCGCTTTGTTCCAGATTGCGCCGACATCGAGGCCTTTCCCATCATCCCGGGTCTCGATGAATACGTAATTGCCCTCATGACCCGCCGCCAACGTGATGGTTCCTTGCCGGGGTTTTCCCGCCGCAACTCGCTCTTCCGGTGTCTCAATCCCGTGGTCGCAGGCGTTCCTCACCATGTGCAACAGTGTCTCTTCGACCTGTTCTATCAGACGTTTGTCGAGCTCGGTCTCCTCGCCCTCGAACACAAGCTGAATCTCCTTGCCGGACCAACGCGCAATGTCGCGGACGGTGCGATGGAATTTCGAGAACAACTGATTCACCGGTACCATGCGCAACCGCATCACTTGGTCCTGTAACCCATCCACGAGCCGTGACAGATCTTTCGCCGCACCCGCGAGTAGCTGCACGGACTCATCTTTTCGGTTGGCCGCCTTGATCTCGCCCACCAGATCCTCAAGTCTCGTCCGCGCGGTGACAATCTCGCCGGTCAGGTCCATAAGCTCGTCGAGTCGCCCTATGTCGACTCGGATGATGTGCTGCGCGCTCGCGGCTACTGTCGGCTCGCATACTTCCGCATCCGATTTCTGGAGATCCCCGGTACCAGCGATCGTACGTATTGTCGACACACTCACGCCGAGGTTGTCCCCGATCTCGGCATCGGTGATGTCGGTGAGCGCAACAACCTCGAATGTCACGTCGGTACGCGCCGAGTCAGCCTCAAAGATCATGGGTATGTCGTCGAGGAGCGGCCGGGCTTCGAGCACCTCCCCCTTGCCGAGCGCACGTTCGATCGCGCTGATCCGGAGAGCACCGAGCCGAAGTTCGATTCCCCACCTCAGCAAGAGCCTCACCGCCCGAAGCCCTTCGTCCGGCGCCTCGGCTATCCGCGCCTGTGCGTACTCGCCGAGACCGGCAAGCCCCGTCGGCGTCCGGTCTGCATTCTCCGTGACTGGCACCGAATCGAGCAGGGCGTCAATCGCGCGCACCGCGTCGCGTGCGGAACCAACTACTTCACCTTCCCCGGCGGACACAGCAGCCAGCGCATCCCGCAGTGCGTCCACCCCGCGGAACAGCACCTCTAGACACGCCTCGTCGACCGCACGCTCCTTCTTTCGGAACGCCTGGAACACGCTTTCCATGACGTGCGAAAGATTCTTGATGTCGTCGAAATCGAACATCGCCGCGAGACCCTTGATGGTGTGGGTCGCGCGAAACATGTTCTCAATCAGGTCATCCGGTGCTTCGTCCGTGAGATAGATCCGCTCCAAAGCGAGCAGATCATCGTCGAGCGACCGGAGGTACTCGTCGGCCTCGACGATGAACTCCTGCACGAGAGACGCATCGTTGAACTCTTCGGGGGCCATTGACAGATCGCCTAGTCCTCAAACCGATCGATGATCGAATGCAGCTTCTGCGGTTGAAACGGTTTCACGAGGTACTCTGTGGCGCCGGCGAGCATCCCCTTACGAATGTCCTCGTCGCTTCCCTCAGTCGTGAGCACCACGATCGGCAAGCTCCGCTTGTCCGGATCCTTGCGGATCGTCTGGATCAACTCGAGGCCGTTCATCTCCGGCATGTTGATGTCCACGACCATGAGGTCAGGGACTCGCTCGGCGACTCGCTCAAGCGCCTCCACACCGTTTGCCGCCTCCCTGATCTGACACCCCCAATACTTGCCGAGGGCAAACGACACCAGCATCCTCATTGTCTTTGAATCATCGACTATGAGGACGTCTCCAAGTTGCATGACTCACTCCCTTCCAGTAGAGCTGGCCACCTGATCAGTAGCTACGTCTACGACGTCGAACACGGTGTCCAGCCTCCACTCGGCAAACGAACGTGCGATATCCGCGCTTGCGGCCACGGTAAGTGACCTGCCTGTTGGCATCGAGGAAGCGGCACGCAAGATAACCGCGAGACACGCTCCGTCTATCACATGGGCATCTCGCAGGTCGACGCGTATGTCCCCAGCGCCGACGTCCAGCGCCTCAGTGATTCCGCGTCTCAACGCGTCGAGCCCCTCGGGGCCCCTCGGGTCAGGTGCGGTCACCACGTGGAGCCTGACCGCTCTTCTGGCACTCATGACTCACTCACCAGTCATACTCCCCCCGGGGCGTCACAACGGCCACGTGAACGCATCCGCTACTCAATGTACAGTTTCGTGCAATGATTCCTGAATAGATACATCGGCTCACATGCCTGGGAGTTTGAGACACCATATCCAGCGCGTGTGCTCGATCCGCTATGCGCGGCGGCTATCACATGCCCGGAAGCCCGCACACTGCACCCCCGTGATCCTGGCTATTGATATGTGGTCACACCTGCGTACAGCATACAGAAATCCACGCTCGCACTTCACGTCCTTAGTAAGCGAACGTCGGCACCTCAGATGCAATAGACGCATGAGCTGGTCAAATCGAAATAGCGGGCGCCGACCACAGGCTCAGGTATCATTTGACGGGAGTAGTCGCACAAGCGATTGTGAATTCAGTCATAAAGCGTCGCCGCATGAAGGCCGATACTCTCTTGTGACGGCGTCCTGGTCGACGCTGTATGGCACGCCGCCGGTCGCGACGCGACACGGCAACTTGATTCCCGGCCAAAGGGGGAACGATGATAGCGCGCAGAGTGTTGCTTGTCCTTATGAGCCTCATGATATTCGCGGGGCTCGCCATCCTGCCCGGTTGTGGCGAGGCCGAGACGCCCGCTCCGGCACCGCCGGCGGAGGAGCCAGCGGAAGCCCCATCGATCGACGAGGCCGCTGAGCTCATCGAGGTGACGAACGAGTACCTGAGTTCCGAGTTCTCGCAGAACTGGGTGGTCAACGCCGCAGACCTCAATGACCTGCTGTTCGTGAAGAACGATGATTCGTTCCAGCTGATCGACGTTCGCAGCCCGGAACACTACGCCGCCGGCCACATCGAGGGCGCGATCAACATCCCCTACGAGACGATCGTAGACGAGGACCAGCTCGCGAAGCTCAATCCCGACAAGACGCAGCTAGTTGTCGATTACGACGGCTCTAAGGCGACGGGCGTGGTGTGTGTATACAGCCAGCTCGGTTACGAGGCGATGTTCCTGCGCTTCGGCATCAGTGGCTGGACCACCGACCCGGCACTCTACGGTATCGACGGCGGCAAGGTGTGGGACGGCGTGGGCGCTGACTATCCGGTGACAACCGAAGGATTCACCGCCGAGCCCACCTTCGACCTCCCCACGCTTGACACCGGCGCTGCTGACGTTCGTGAGGTCGTCATCAATGCGACCAAGGCGTTCCTTGCCCGCGGAGGCAACACGAATCTCATCACCGCAACAGAGCTCAACGGATGGATCGAGGCCGGCGCGGACGACTTCATGCTGATCACCGCGGTCTCCCCTGAGCACTACGCGCTCGGACACCCCGAGGGTGCGATCAATATTGGCCGCGCGAAGCTCGCGACCGAAGGGGTCCTCAAGCAATTCGACCCCGACAAGAAGATCGTCGTCACCTGCTATCAGGGACATAATTCCGGCTTCATGCAGATGTTCCTCGGTCAACTGGGTTACGACGTGTACGCTCAGCGCTTCGGTCTCGGTGCGTGGACCAACAACGCCGAGGTGCGCGGCGTGCCGATGTACGACCCTGCCAAGGTTCAGAACTTCCCTGTAGTCACAGGCCAATAGCGGCGGCGTACGCACCGCTCCCTGGAAGGCCTCGTCCACTGGCATGTGGGCGGGGCCTTCCGAGTATGAACGCACGCGGATCGTGCGTGACGGGTAGATACTCCTCGTCGACTCAGAAGAAGGAGACGCAACGATGATATCCTCCCGCAGATTGAAAACCGCGCTCGCCACCGCGGCGCTCAGTGTTCTCATGGCGATGTCTGTCACCGGATGCCGCGAAGCGGAGTCCGAGCCACCTGCCCCTGTGCCTGGACCAGCGACGGAATCGCCCGCATCCCAAGTCCCGGAACCCGCCGCCAAATCCACATCCGTGCTCGTGTACCTTGTCGACGGGGAGAAACTCACCGTAGCGCGGCGTGAGATCAGTGCGACACCCGGGGTCGCCGCCGCCGCTATGGACGAGCTGCTCACCGGAGTCGCGGAGCGCGAATCGGAGCTTGGCTTCGCCACGGAGATTCCAGAGGGCACCGTGCTTCTCGGCCTTCAGATCGAAGAAGGCGTAGCTACCGTTGATCTGAGCGGCGAGTTTCAGTCGGGAGGCGGCTCGACATCGATGCTGCTGAGAGTCGCCCAGGTGGTGTACACCCTTACCCAGTTCGACACCGTTGACACGGTAAGCTTCATGATCGACGGCGTCCCCGCTGAGGCAATCGGCGGTGAGGGCGTCATGGTCGACCCTCCAGTGGGCAGAGAAGACTTCACCGACAACGTCTTGCCTCTCATCTTCGTTGAGTCGCCCGCGCCGTGGGATGCAGTCGAACCGCCGCTACGCGTGACCGGAGTTTCAAACACGTTCGAAGCGACGCTACTCCTCGAACTCGTGGATTCGGGCGGGCGGATCATCTTCGAGGGCATGGCCACCGCCACCGCCGGCTCAGGCACATGGGGCACATTCGACGTCGTTATCGACTACGAGGCTGAACTCGAAGGAAGCGGATCGCTCATCGTGTTCGAGGAGTCGGCCGAAGACGGCTCACGCATCAACCTCAAAGAGATCCCGATCGACCTCAAGCGCTGAGGCAGCGACCGCAAACGCGATGAGGGTCATTCATGGGCCTCACGCTCTGGTACGGCGTCGTCATCTTCGACCGGCCGGGTAACGATGTACACGCTCACGATCGAAGCCGCAACAACCATCGCCGTCGGCGCGGCGATGGCCACGAACGTACTCGACGCGGTGAGAACGACAATGACGCTTGAGATCAATATCGCTGGCCACAATGTGAGTAGCGCGGCTCTCTTCGCTCTTCGCGGAACGCCGCCGCCGTAGATGAATCCTGCCACGTAGCCCCCGAACCGCGGATGCGTGACGAGCCATCGATGCATGCGCTCGGATGAGCGTGCGAAGCAATACGCGGCAAGCAGCAGAAACGGCGTCGTAGGCATCACTGGCAGTACCATTCCTACGACGCCGAGTCCCAGCGACACCGTTCCAAGAATCAGCAGCGCCGGACGAACGAGGGCGTTCACAGGGTGTCCTACCCGAGTCTCGCGGCGACGATCCTCGCGACCTCGGCCTTGTCGCAGTTCCCGCCGGTCACCTGTCCCACGAGTCCGATCACCCGGCCCATCTCGCGCTTGTCCGAGACTCCCTCCTCGGCAAGTATTCGATCGACTATCGCGGCAAGTTCCTCGCCGGTCACCTGAGTTGGCAGATAACCCTCAAGGATGGCCACCTTTTCCCGTAGCGATGCGGTCCGCGCCTCATCGGTGCCAGCCTTGATTGAGCCCTCAAGGGTCTCGGCCGTCTGCTTGAGCACCTTCTTCAGCGCCGAAACGACCTCGGCTTCAGCGGCGTCTCGGCGAGACTCCTTCTCGAGTGCGTCGACCTCGCTCTTGACAAGGCGCAACACCGACACGCGCTGCTTGTCGTGTGCGCGCATCGCGTTCTTGATCTCCGAGATAAGCGACTCTCTATCCACTCCGTGACCTCCTTGCCTAATGAAGATCAAGCGCGTCGTGAACCTTGTCAACTTCAGCCTTAAACGCGTCGAGTACAGGCTGGATCGCCCGCAACGCCTCGCTGGCGGTCATTTCATCGGGTACCTGCGCCGTGGCGTCGACCAATTCGTCATAGGCGGCCTGAGCGGCTGAAATGTCGACGCCTTCAAGGCCCTCGGCCGCCGCGGCCACCGCCGCCCACTCGGATGAGAGACGCTCAACCGCAGACACGACATCTTCTGCGGGACCGTCCGGGTCGACATTGAGGAACCGGACAAACGTGCTCTCCACATCGTGGATGGCCTCGTCGAGCACCTTGTAGGCGTCCTGTTCAGGCGGGTTCGGAGCACACCCTGCGAACATCCCAAGCAGCAACATTACTCCCGCCGCCAGCGCTACCACCTTCTTCACTGGTCCGTCTCCCCCCTCGAATGCGTCCGGCCGTCCCGGCAATCAGGCGACAACGCATCGGACTTCGTGGCCGCTAAGTTGGCAGTTTATCACATGGTATCGCAGCTCCGGGATGGTATCTTGAAGGCATGAAAACGATCGCGCCCGTGACGATACGGATGTTCGGGATGCTCCGCTCGGCGAGAACAGAGCGAGGCCTAGCGCCGATATCGGAGATGACACCGCCCGCTACGGGATTGTCGGCGCGTGACATCGCTCACGCGCTTGAACTGCCGGTCGACCAGATTGAGGGCGTGTTCGTCAACCACGTCGTCCGTGGACTCGACCACATCGTCATGCCCGGTGACCGAATCGCGTTCGTCCCACCGGGCACGCCAGGCCCCCATCGCTTCTTACTCGGCCTCTTCGGAGCACACCAAGCACCGACTGTGGACACGATGCGCACGCCGCCCGCAAGGTAGTAGTATGCAACGTGCAACCCGGCGTCCCGCCGGTCGTCGAAAGGTCGTGGAATCAGTGGCGGACCCGCAAAAGGAACGGCAGCAATACGCGCTTCAGACGATCTTCTCCTTCTTTCTCGGACTCATGGTGCTCGCGTTCATCGGTATCGGCGTGAACACGTTCTACCCCCAGCCGGAGCAGTGGGACACTCCCGAGATGCGTGAACTCCAAAACGAACAGGACCAGATCTACCGCGTGACAAAGGGTGAGCTCTCCCCGCAGGATGAACGGCGCCTCGGTGAGATCCAAGAAGAGATGCGCGTCCTGACGGACCAAACCGAAGCGAACCGGCAACTATGGGCACGCAACACGAGTATCGTGCTCATCTTGTTCGCGACGATGGTCATGGGAGTCTCGCTCGTACGCAGCGATCAACTCCGTGTCATCTCCAACGGCCTGTTGCTCGGCGGCTTGTTCACTATGGTCTACGGGGTCGGATGGATCATCTTCAGCGGGGAATCGGTCGCGCGCTTCGCCGTCATTGTCTTCGCCTTGCTCGTAACATTGGCGCTTGGCTATCTGCGTTTCGTGCACGGCAAGACGTCGAATGGTACGGGTGTACCCGTTTTCTCAGGGTCGCCGGCGGCGATCACCATGGGGGACTCGGATGCCGCGCTGGTTCTAGCGAGAATCGAGATCCTCGAAGCGCGCGTCGATGCGGCGGCCGAGGCACTAATCGGTCGGCGGCTATGATGTTGGCGGCACGTGTGCTGCCAGCGCCTGCTGCCGCTCGCGGTCGGTGACCCCACGCTTCGCCGCCCGCTCCGCCGCGTTGCGCTCAAACAGCTCGGCCCAATCGATGTGGGCGGTGCGGAACATGAAATACGCGAGCGTCAAGATGGTGCCGATCGTTATCGCAAGCCCCGTGTTGCCCTCAAAGAAGAAGCTGAAGCTGAACAGCACGAGAAAGACAAACTGTCCTACGGCCGCCTCTATAAGCGTCCGGCGGTCGGAGACGGCAAGCCGCAGGTAGCTCACGCACAGCGCCACCGAAACCGCCGAGGCGATGGCAAAAGCGGCAAGCAGATCGATGCGGTCGACAAGGTACGCAAAGAGCAGGTGAAACGCGAAGAACCCGGCGGCAAGGAACGCGAAGTTCACGGGGTGGATGTTGACCCGGCGTATCGCGGTGACAAGCACCAGGGCGGCAAAGTAGAAGATGAGCGAGACCGGTGCGAAGAACGAGATACGTGAAGCGACCGGTCCTGGGTTGAGCGGGGTCGGCATCGTGATGGCGATCGGGCGACCACTCACAAGCGTGTCGTAGCTCCAGGTCAGTTCCCAGCCATCCTCCGTCGCTTGCTTCGATGTGGGAGAAACGCCATCGGACGGGAAGTCGAACCCGTCGAATCCGGTGCGCATCACAAGCGAGAAATCGTTGATCACGTCAACGCCATCCGTGGCGATGTAGCGCCACGCGTCGAGCCCCTGCGTGCGGTAGCCGGTCTCGACACGAGCTTGTGCCCCCGCCGCAAGCGAAAAGGTGGCGATCGCCTGACCTCCATCGAATCGTACCGGAACCGTCGATCCGTCCACGGTGACAAAGAACCCGTCGTAGACACCGGTCGCGGTCGGGAATGAAAGCGCCATCGTGACTTGCGTCGCCTCACGTGACGAGTTGTGAATCCCATATGCGCCCGAAAAGTCCACGGTGTACGTCGAGTACCACAGTAGACCTCTTCGCCGCTGGTCAAGTGTGAAGTCAGCGGTGATCTCACTAGATGCGACCGGCACCGGTTTACCGTTTACCTTGAACTGTGGAACTGATTGTGCCTGGGGCTCGCCCCAAAGGGACGACACGCCCTCCCATCCGGCACCGTCAGCCTGGTGAGTTCTCGCCTCAATCGAGCCCCCAAGAAACACCCAGCCAAACGCCGCGACGATAAACACGACAAAGATAGCGAAGAGTCTCTGCCCGCTCACCGCTCCCCCTTTCCTCACAGCCTTCCGTGTCAATCCAGCGGTCGCACCATCTCATCGTCACGCACTCGGGAGCCGCGCCCGTTGCGGTGAGAACACACCTCGGTAACGGTTACGTGACGCGGACACAAAGACAAGCCCTCACCTCCGCCACCATTTCGCATAGACCGTCAATGTTTGACCGAAATCGGGAATCAACTCATGTCGCGGCGCTTTCTCTTGCGCTGCGCCTGCTGCGGAGATGGGGATATGTCGGCGGTTCGCGTACCCAAACGCACTGTCAAGCGCCCCACGGGTGAGGAGTACGCCGCCCTCACGCGTCACGAAGTGTTCGCCCAGACAGGATCGGGCCCGTCAGGTCTCGATCAACCCACCGCGGCCGAACGGCTCCTTTCTGCCGGGCCAAACGAGATCAACGAGGCGGTGGTCCATCCTCTGCCGCTTCGGTTCTTCGAGCACTTCTACCACTTGTTCGCGCTCATGCTCTGGGTTGGCGCCGCCCTTGCGTTCCTCGGCGGATTACCTGAACTTGCCTGGGCGATCATCGCAGTCATCGTGATCAACGCCGTGTTCTCCTTCTGGCAGGAGTACCGCGCCGAGAAGGCGACCGAGGCCCTCAAGCGGCTGATCCCCCGCACCGCACGAGTGGTTCGCGCCGGGGTGACGCTCGAGATACCCGCAGCCGAGGTGGTGTTTGGCGACCTTCTCGTGCTTGAGGAAGGCGGCAGCATCCCGGCGGACGCCCGCCTCGTCGAACAGTTCGAGTTACGTGTCGACCAGGCCTCTCTCACAGGCGAATCGACGCCAGTACGCCGAAGCGCAGAGCCGGCCACCGAGCGGTACGCCAACTCGACCGACATCCCCAACCTCGTGTTCGCGGGCACCAACGTGGTTCACGGACGCGGCTCGGCCGTAGTGGTCGCGACCGGCATGGACACGCACTTCGGAACCATCGCCGGGCTGACCCAGTCACTCGGCGATAGTCTATCGCCCCTTCAGCGCGAGATGGGCAGGGTGACGCGCCTCGTAGCGGTGCTCGCGACGACACTCGGCGCGGTCTTCTTCTCGCTTGGCTACTTCGTCGCAGAGCTGCCGCTAGTCACCGGCCTTCTCTTCGCTGTGGGAATCATCGTCGCGAACGTTCCCGAGGGCCTTCTGCCCACCGTCACTCTAGCCCTCGCCATGGGCGTGCAGCGGATGGCGCGCCGAGCCGCGCTCGTCAAGCGTCTCTCGGCGGTAGAGACCCTTGGGTCGACCACAGTGATCTGCACCGACAAGACCGGCACGCTCACAGCGAACGAGATGACCGTCCGGGCGGTCTGGATCCCGGACTCTACGGTCGAGGTGACCGGGACCGGATACGAACCCGTCGGCGAGGTGCTGCTCGAAGGCTTAGCGCCTCCCTCAGACACGGCAACCCGGGTCGCGCGCGCACTAAAGGTCGCGGCCGCGTGCTCGGACGCGCGTCTCGTCGAACCGGATGATTCGCGGCCGTCGTGGCGCATCATCGGCGACCCTACGGAAGGCGCGCTCGTTGTCGCCGCGCGCAAGCTTACTCGGCCGGTTTCCGGAGATCATGCCGGAGCCCCCGCAGGCGAACCCGAAGCCACTTCCAGCTCTGCTCCGCGCGTCTTAGAGTTCCCATTCGATTCGGTCAGGAAGCGGATGAGCACCGTGCACGCCGCGCCGGAGGGCCTCGTGCTCTTCGCGAAAGGTGCTCCGCGCGAACTGCTCGAGTTGTGTGCACGCCTTTGCGACGAACAAGGCGTGCGGCCAATGACCGAAGATGACAGGGCGCACGCTATGCGGCGCAACGATGAGTTCGCGCGGGCGGGCATGCGTGTGCTGGCCGTGGCCGAGCGGCACATCGGACACACCGATGCGCCGCGCGCCCCGGACGAGGCCGAGCGCGATCTCACCTTCCTCGGTCTCATCGCGATGCACGACCCGCCTCGTCCCGAGGTCGAACGCGTGGTCGCTCAGTGCAAGACGGCCGGCATCCGCATCATCATGGTGACCGGCGATTACGGACTGACAGCCGAATCGATCGCACGCAGGGTCGGCATCGTCGAGGACATATCGACGATCGTCTCCGGGCCTGAGCTCGAGGCGCTCTCCGAGGAAGACCTCGCTGCGCTGCTCGCAAGCGACAAGCCCATACTTTTCGCGCGGGTCGCGCCAGAGCACAAGATGCGGATAGCGCTCTCGCTCAAGTCGCTCGGACACACAGTTGCGATGACCGGTGATGGCGTGAACGACGCGCCCGCGCTGAAAGCGGCCGACATCGGTGTGGCGATGGGCGCTTCCGGAACCGACGTCGCACGCGAGGCCGCCGACATGGTGCTCGCTGACGACAACTTCGCCTCGATCGTCCACGCGATCGAAGAGGGACGCGCGGTATACGACAATATCCGTCGATTCGTGACGTACATCTTCACGAGCAACATCCCTGAGATCGTCCCATTCATCCTCTTCGTGATATTTGGCATCCCGTTGCCGCTGACGGTGCTCCAGATCATCGCCATCGACCTGGGGACCGATATCCTCCCCGCGCTCGCCCTCGGAATCGAAAAACCGGAACGCGACGTCATGCGGCGTCCGCCTCGGCCGAGAAGCGAGCGGCTCCTCGACCGCCGAGTGTTGACCCGAGCGTACTTCTTCCTCGGTCCCATACAGGCGGTCGCCTGCATGGGAGCCTACTTCTGGGCGTACTGGAGCCGCGGATGGCGGCCTGGAATCGAGCTTCCCGACAGCGGGGAGCTCTACATGCTTGCTACGACGATGACGTTTGGGGCGGTCGTAGCGACCCAGATCGGCAACGCGTTTGCGCAGCGGACGACTCGTGAATCGATCACGACCGTCGGGTTTTTCTCCAATCGGCTGCTCCTCGTGGGCATCGCGACAGAGATTGCGCTGTTCGTCCTCTTGACGCACTGGCCTCCACTTGCTGGCGTCTTCGGTTTTGTCCCGATTGAGGCGCGCGACTGGCTCGTGCTCGCCGCACTCGCGCCTGTATTGCTCATCGCCGACGAGTTGCGCAAGTCGGTCCTTAGGCGGATGCGGGGGGACGGAGTGTCGGCGGACGCTCCCCTCGGCGGGAATACTCCCCGCATGCACATGCGTGTCACCCATTTTGAGGAGGCATCGTGAACGTTGTCATCGCCGGGAGCGGCAGGGTTGGAATCCTCCTCGCGACCCGCCTATCGCTTCGCGGACACGCGGTAGCCGTCATCGATCACGACCGTGCGGCGCTCGCGCGCCTCGGCGCTGGATTCGGCGGAACCGTGGTGCACGGCAAAGCCTTCGATCGAGGCGCCCTCGAGGCTGCGGGCATCGAACACGCCGACGCATTCTGCGCGGTCACGAGCGGTGACAACTCCAACGTCGTATCGGCAAAGGTAGCGCGCGAGGCCTACCGCGTTCCCCGTGTCGTAGCACGCATCTACGACCCGAGGCGCGCGGAGATATACCGCCGCTTGGGCATCGCGGCCGTTTCGTCGGTATCGTGGTGCGCTCACGAGGTCAGCTCCCTACTGCTCCACCCGGGTCTTCACCATGAGCTGAGCTTTGGTGACGGAGAGGTACGCCTCGTGACAGTCGAGGTGCCGCCGTCGCTCGACGGCAGACCGGTCGATCTGCTGCAGCGACCCGGATCGATCTCGGTCGTCGCCCTCGTTCGTTCCGGGTCGTCGTCGATGCCCACTGCGGGTACCGCTTTGTCAAGCGGCGACATGCTTTATGTAGCGGTTTCCAACGACACGCTGCTCGACCTCGAGCGAATGCTCGAACCGTAGGAGGAGGATCGCTATGTTCGTGCTCATCGTGGGAGGCGGCAAGGTCGGTGCGGCGCTAGCGCAGGAACTCGGCGACACCGGCCACACGTGCCGCGTCATCGAACAGGACCCCGCGCGTGTCGAGCACCTCGCGGAGGATCACCCTGCTCTCGATGTGCTGAGAGGCGATGGCTGTGAGCCCGTCGTTCTCGAATCCGGCCGAATCACTCAAGCGGACGCGGTTGCCGCGGTGACCGGTCACGACGAAGACAACCTCGTTGTATGCCTGCTCGCCAAGCGGGAGTACAGTGTCCGGGTCACCGTCGCGCGCATCAACGACCCGCGCAACGAGTGGTTATTCACTGAGATGTTCGGGGTCGACCACACAGTGTCGAGCACCCGGATGATGGCGCACATCCTCGATGAGCATCTCGAGGGGACGAGCGCGTAGCCGGTCACCTCGCGGACCATGCCAATGGGTGGGTATCTACTGTTGCGTCGGCCGGTCGGGCCCGTATCGGCCGCACACCCTTACATGCGAGGAGCAACCCGTGCCACACGCCATCTGGAAGGGCTCGATATCATTTGGCCTCGTGACGATTCCAGTAACTCTCTATCCTGCCGAGGAACGCCGCGACCTCTCGTTTAGGATGCTCGACAGGCGAGATCTCACCCCCGTCAAGCAACTGCGCGTTAACGCGCGAACCGGAAAGGAGGTGGCGTGGGGGGAGATCGTCAAAGGCTACGAGCTCGAGGACGGCCGGTTCGTGGTCGTGACAGAAGAGGACTTCCGCGCCGCCGACGTCGAAGCAACCCGTACGATAGACGTGCTCGGCGCTGTGTGCGCGGATGAGATCGATCCGGCTTACTACGACAAGCCCTACCACCTCGAACCCGCGCTTTCCGGACGGAAAGCGTACGCGCTCCTGCGTGAAACGTTGCGCCGTACCAAGCGCGTCGCACTCGCCAAGGTGGTGATCCGCACGCGCCAGCATCTTGCCGCGCTCGTCCCCCACGGACCGCTGCTCATGCTCGAGATCCTGCGCTACCCGCACGAGCTTCGCGCAGCCGATACGCTGAAGCTGCCCCCGGCAGACATCACCGAGGCCGGCCTGACCGAAACCGACCTCGCGATAGCGGCGCAGCTGGTTGAGATCATCTCGCGCCCGTTCGACCCATCCGCCGAGGAGTACCGCGACACGTACCGGGACGCCGTACTGGCGCTCATCGAACGCAAGGCCGAAGGTGGCGCGGTAGCCGCACCGGAAGAGGTGCCGGAGGCGTGGGCCGAGACCGGCGAGGTCATCGACATCACGGAACTGCTCAAAGCGAGCCTCGAAGCCGCGCGAGCGCGTACGTCGTGAGCGCCATGCCGCTCGACGAGTACCGCAGCAAGCGTGATTTCAGCCGGACCGCCGAACCCGCTGGCGAGCCGGACGGCGGACACCGGCGCGTGGCTGTCGGCGCGCTCTCCTACGTGGTGCACAAGCACGCGGCGCGGAATCTGCACTACGATCTGCGCCTGGAACTCGACGGCGTGCTTCTGTCGTGGGCGGTGCCCAAAGGGCCAAGCCTCGACCCAGCGGACAAGCGGCTCGCGATGCGGGTCGAAGACCATCCGCTCGAGTATGGCGCGTTCGAAGGCACGATCCCTCCAGGCGAGTACGGTGCGGGAGCGGTGATCGTGTGGGACCGCGGGACGTGGCGACCTCTCGCAAGCGGCTCCGGAAGTGCGCACGCGGAGCTGGAAGCCGGAGCGCTTAAGTTTGCGCTTCAAGGCGAGAAACTCACCGGTGCCTGGACGCTCGTGCGAATGAAGCCACGCCCGCGGGAACGCACAGAAAGCTGGCTGCTCATCAAGGAGCGCGACGGGCACGCGCAGCCTCGCGGCGAG
>JAGXSG010000024.1 GCA_018333995.1 Clostridiales bacterium
CCGAGGAAGTATTCCTCGGCGAGCCTGTCCAGCGTAATGACGCCTGGTGCCACGACCGGGTCCGGCGACATGATCGAGGCGACCTCGACGCCTTCGAGCGTGGTTTTTAGCAGCTGCTGGCGGTACGATCCTTCCGCCAATGTCGCAATGAACCAGCCGATAAGTCCGAGCCAAATCAGATCGAATGCTCCCTGCAACACACCGATGACGGCCAACGCAACCATCGCGTATCCGATGAACTGTCCCGCGCGGCTTGCCCACAGCGTCGCCTTAAGGTGGTTTCCGGACGCGCCCCACAGCAGGGCACGCAGTACACGGCCACCGTCGAGAGGAAACCCTGGCAACAGGTTGAAAACACCGACCCAGAAGTTGATGAACGACAGGTACTGCAAGGGTGCCCACGCCACGTTGCTCACACCCAAAGAGACAGCGGTGACGTATCCCATGAAGAACATCGCGGCAAGCACGAAACTCGCGAACGGACCCGCGAGCGCCATCACAAGCTCTCTACCAGGGCTTGAGGGTTCCTGCTCCATCTCGGCGACACCGCCAAACATGAACAAGGTCACCTTGCGAACCTTGATGCCACCGGTACGAGCGACCAGTGAGTGACTCAACTCATGGATGACGATCGAGGCGAAAAACAGCAGCGTCGTGATCACACCGCTCGACACGTTCACCCATGGATTTCGACCCGGGAACGCCGCTGGAAAGTAGCTCAGCGACAGGGACGTCGAAACGAGCACGAAGA
Source organism: Clostridiales bacterium (assembly GCA_018333995.1). Lineage (NCBI taxonomy): Bacteria > Bacillati > Bacillota > Clostridia > Eubacteriales > Clostridiales bacterium. The sequence continues at coordinate 752 of JAGXSG010000024.1, forward strand.
TGATCAGCCACGTCGGGTTGATCTCGAGCGGTATGCCGAACAGACGTCCGAGCCTAAACGAGGGCAGGTTGAACATCTGGCCGCATCACCTCCATGTCACAACGACGGCCTCCGCACGTAACCACGCACGAGTGTCACGATACCGGCTAGAAACTGGCGCCCTCAAGCGCTGAGGCGCACCCGCATGCGCGCTCGCCTGGGAGAGCTGGAATCATCTCATACAGCAGGCTCTTCACTTTCTCGTTGTTCTCCTTGAAGACGCGCACGACCTCTTCGTTGGTGACCGGCTCCACGCCCTCGATGCCCGCGTCGTGATCAGTAATGAGAGAGATGTTGCAGTAGCAGATCTCAAGTTCCCGTGCGAGGTAGCACTCTGGGTACTGTGTCATGTTGATGACTTCCCAGCCCTGGGACGCGAACCACCTCGACTCCGACCTCGTAGAGAACCTGGGGCCCTGGATTACGACGACCGTTCCGGCGGGGTGAGCACGGATACCGAGCTTCGATGCGGTGCTGTAGGCGACCTCTCGCATCGCAGGACAGTAAGGATCCGCAGCTGACACGTGGGTTGTCACCGGACCATCAAAGAAGGTGTCCTTGCGACCCCATGTCCGATCGACGAACTGGTCACAGATGACAAAATCACCCGGCTCTATCTCCGGCTGTAGCGAACCACATGCGTTGGGCCCGATGATCCGAGTGACTCCCAGCTCCTTCATCGCCCAAAGATTCGCGCGGTAGTTGATCATGTGCGGAGGCAAAGAGTGCTCCTTGCCATGCCGCGGCAGGAAAGCGACGGCACGACCGCCGATCTCGCCATGCATTACCGGCGACGATGGGGCACCAAACGGGGTCGATATCCGATATTCCCTCGGATTGTCGATCAACTCATAAAAACCGCTTCCGCCAAACACTCCGATCTCTGCAGCGGGAAGTACCATCAAGGACTCCTCCAATCAATCGCAAACGACGACGGCGTGTCATCTGATTGTAGTGCATGCGCCACTCGTGACCACCGCGTCGTGACCGCCGCGCCCACGGGAGTCACGTGCGCACGAGCAGATGAGCGTCTTCCACCGCGGGCACCGGACGTTGCTCGCTAGCGGCTGCAGGAGCCCACAGCGGGCGCCGGAACAAGTTCTCGGCGTCCGTCCACCTCTCCTCGACCAGCATCGCCCCTCCCGTAAATGACAGGAAACCGTCCGCCTTCGCGTCAAGGTTGTCCGCGTGATGGAGGAGAAGCGCTTCGATCGTTGAAGGTCGCCGGGGCGATCCCCATTCAAGCTCGCCATGGTGCGACAGTAGCGCATGCGACAGGCGGGTAAGCACATCCTCCGGCACGCCCCGAGTGGTTCGCCTGACCGCCTCTCGCACGCGTCGTTCCCCGAGCACGACGTGGCCGAGCAACCTTCCCTCATCTGTGTATCCTACCGTGGTGCCGTAGGTGAGCTCATCAACTTTTCCGACGTCGTGGAGGAGTGCGGCCGTGACGAGCAAGTCTCCGTCCACACGGTCATAGAGGGCCTCAAGCGCGCGACACACGGTCGCGACCGCGAGAGTGTGTTCGATGAGCCCTCCGAGATAGGCGTGGTGGTGCGTGCGGGCACCCGGACACCGCTCGAAGCGTTCGAAAAAGCCAGCGTCCCCAAAGACAGCCTTCAAGACGCGTCTGAGCGACGCGTCTCTCACGGTCGCCGCGATCGCCTTGAAACCCGCGAGTGTCTCACCCCGATCACGTTTGGACGCTTCCATGAGATCGGCAGGGTCATACGTGGCAACGGGAGTGATCACCTCAACGGAAACGCGCTTGTTGCCACGATACGAGGTTACCGTTCCTGTCACGCGCGCTACCGTACCTGTAGGAATGGCGGCCGCATCGGCGGGAGGCCTGAACATCACCGCTGGGATACGACCGCTCCTGTCGCCCAGTTCGAGCGCTAAGAACGCCTCTCCGCGCTGGGTCGCGCGCATCTCTTTTGCGCACAGAGCGAAGAGTGTGTCTACTCGCGATCCCTCGGCGAGTTCCCTGACGTACTGCCGCTTCATGGTTTCACCCTCCGTTATCCGCCATCTCTCGTCTTACGGTAACGGGAGGGTCTGACACGAGGGGGTGCCCCACGTACACAGCGGCCGTCTCGGCGCGCTTTAGCTCCGCGGGCGAATACGGACTCGCGCGCCAGCCTCTATGCCGAAGCGCTCGGCCGCGCTCGCCTGACGGACAGCGAGCGTCAACCACCCCGACGAATCGATGAGCGCAACCGGTTCGCCTTCAGCGACATCTGAGAAAGTCTCGGCAAACGGAACCGTGATCACGAGATGACCGAAGCCGAGTTCGATATAGTCGCGCGCGAGGCCGAGTTCCTCGATCTGCCCGGCCGCTACCCGAAGTCTGACCGAGCCGAATCGGTCGTATTCGAGCACGTCCGCCACGACAAAATCACCGTCTATCTCAGTAGGACGGAACGGAACGGGAACCAACGTTTCGGGTGGGACAAGCGTACCCAGATATCGAGGCTCGACCCCGCATGCGAGGGCCGCCGCCGCGGGCGCTAAGACGTCCCTCGCGTAAAACGTACCGAGCGGCTTGCGGAAATCGACTTTGGATGGATCGATGACGATCGCCTCCGCCACGCCCCCCGCACGTTCTGCGGCGAGCATGAGAACCCCGTTGTCGGGCCCGACGAGACGAACGCCCGTCCCCGTAACGAGGCACAGGTCAAGACGCCCCCCTCCGACGGTCGGATCCACAACGATCAAATGTATCGCCTCGGGCAGCTGATAGACGCCGGCAGCGGCTACCGCGGCACCCTTTCGCACGTCAAAAGGAGGAATCTGGTGCCCTAAATCGACTACCCGGGCGGTAGGACACGCACGATGAATCACCGCGTGACATACACCGACCCACGCATCCTCGAGCCCGAAGTCTGACACGAAGCACACGATGTTTTGCACGCGGGCTCTCCTCTCTCGCGCACAACCCGTCCGACCACTCCACTATACCCGTACCACAGACGCCGAGCGCCGCTTTGCGGGATGCACTACCATGTGCGTCAGACCAGTCCCACTGGAGAGGCGGGGTGCGATGCGTATCGTGCTGCAGAGCTTCGTGTTCGCGTCTATGGTCGCCGTGGCCCTATCGGGATCCGGATGCTCGAGGAGCGAGATCGTTTTCGTGTCAGAGAGCGCGACGTACACCTTCCAGGAGGTCGAACAGCTACCGAGCGCTCTTGACAGACCTCGGCATGCCGGGACCCCTGCCACTGAAGCGCCAAACCTCAGGCGCGATGCCCTCGTCGAGTTGCGAGGCATGGGATCCGAAGCCGCGGATCTCGCCGAACTCGTCACTCGTTCACTTCCTAGCACGACCCGTGCTGTCCCGTACTACGCTGAAGCGGCCGACGTCGAGGGCGTTCCCTCATGGATAGTGGTGGAGATTTGGGGGACCGGTGACGGAACTCTCGACTACACCAGGACTTGGGTGCTCGATAGGGCGACCGGTGATGTGCTGTTCTCCTCATCGGGAAAGTGACGTCAAGCTGAGGCTCTGCCGCACGCCCACTCCTCAACCTCGCTCGCGATACGCATAGCGCTCACTCCGCCGCACTTGAGGTCCTCCGCGATGAGCTTGGCAATGACCCGCCGCCGGTACGCTATCACCTCCGGTGCCGAAGAACGCGCCGACATGCGCCGCACCGTGGCATTGAAGTACGCCCGTGTCCTCGCGCGAATCTCATGGGCGCTCTGTCCGCGCGAGGGCGAAAGATTGCGAAGCGTCGCTTCACACGCGGCCTGAGCGAGCGTTTCCGGCACGCCCCGCGCACGCACCGAGCGATCGACCAGCGTCGCCAGGTACGCTTCGAGCACACTGCCGCCATCAATCAACGTGACCACAATCGACCACCTCCATATCGAACATCTGTTCTCAGTGAAGAGTAGCCGGACGCTCTGACACGTCCCTGCCGGGCGGGGCGCCGCCGATGAGTCAGGCGCTTACTTGCACAAGGAAACTCTTGAGGGAGGCGGCCGCCCACAGCTGTATCATCGTGAGGACGAGTGCGATAAGAACCGCAGGCCATGCGTCGCGCAACTTTGCCGCCCTCCGCTCGAACGGGGGAAGCAAACTCACGATCACCAGATTCACGGCTGTGAACGTGACGAGGATCGCCGCTACCACCAGAAGCGAGAAGACCGGACCTGTCAGCGGGAGCACCCACCAAATGAGGGCATACGAAACCGGCATCCCGAGCAGGAACAATCCTGCCGCCCGAGGCGAACCGAGCACCCTGCCGGATCCAGGAACCGTCCAGAGCTGGCTTGCGAGTAGCGGGTTGACCCACGCCGCTATCGCGAACCCAGCCGCCAGTCCAGTAGCGAGCCGCAACTCGTTATTAGTGGCTCGCACA
>JAGXSG010000025.1 GCA_018333995.1 Clostridiales bacterium
GGGGGCACTCTCGAGGCGCATCAGGGACGACAGTTCGCGCGCCCTCGATTGCAGATTGCGCATCCGGGACTTCGTGCGTGCTCCAGCAATGACTTGCGCGACAATCAGGACGAATATGCCGAGCAAAGCGATAAGCGCTTGATTCTCCAGCACAGAAATCTCCTAAGGCCAGTGTATGAGATTCTACCCGTTCTTCTTCCGCTTCGTTGGCGGCAGTTTGCCAGTGGCAATCTCGTACATGTTGTCCATCTGCCGCTCAAGCATTCGCAGTTCCTTCGAACCGAACGCGAACTCCAGGGTGTACTTGAACAAGTTGGCAAGAATCGCGAACAGGGCGACTACTGTGAGCGCCTGATTCCTCTCTGAGGCTGCAACAAGGAAGCTCTGAAGCCACTCGCTCATGGCTACTCCGATGCCTTAGGTGTGGAACACAGTCTCCTGCAACAATCAGCAATGGCCTCTTCGTTCTCATCCAGCCGACTGAGGACACTCCGCAACTTGGATAACGCTCTGGCATCAAGTTGCACAACCATCTCGCCAGTGTCTCCCGGACTGTGTGACTCGAGCCGCAAGATCACCAATGGCACGAAATCAACCGCTTTGCCCTCCGAGTTGGCAACCGGGCGTATCTCCCAGGTGGCCTCTATGTCAACGAGCCGAGGCAAGAACGATGCTAGTGCCTCATGGGTCCAGGCATCAAGCTGGTCTTCGTCCGTAATCTTCATCATCTCTCGGAGAAAAGGCTCACTAGATGCGACGAGCCTGGCGAACTCGTCGTCGCCATCTGCCGCCTCCCGAAGCAGCGCCATCGAGTCATCGGCTGATCGTCGGTCACTGTCAACAGACCGTCGCACGACTAGGGCTACAACCAAGTTCTCAAGGACATCCTCAACGCTGACGCCGTGTGCGGCGGCCGCGTCCTTGACTACATCCTCGTCAAAGTAGTCTGCGTGGGTCTTGGACAAATCAACAACCGCCTGACGAAGCGCATCATCCATCTGGAGGAAGGTCTTCAGATCCTTCTGGAAGCTCTTGTTGGTCGCAAGGCGGCCAAGATCAGGGATTCCCCTCATGAACATCTGTGCCACTTCGGTGTCCCCTTTCTATGCGGCATTCAGGCGAAGCGTACCCGAAAGACCTAACAGAATGCTAATCCACGCCTTACTGTCACTCTTGTCCGCCCAACGTCTGACGGATAACCTGCGAGCGAAGCGAGTCAGGTTGATCCGTTTGTTGGGCGGCGCCGCCCGCAGACGGGACAGCGCCCTCACATTCTACTCGTCATCGGATGGTCCCTGCTCGCGGTCGCCCGACCGCATCGGCCCGGGCTTCCCGCCCGTCAGGTAGCACACGAGGGCGAGAAGGCCGACGAGAAGGACGACTAAGGCCGCAATCGCAGCCGGGTCATCGGTCACCCGCGTGACGCCCAGTACAAGTGCGACGAACACTGCACTCGTGAACCAGCCCTGCCACCTCACGGGCCGCCATCCGAATCCGACACGACGAGCGTTGAACCACGACTTGCTCGTAACCGGTGCGTTCATATGCACTCCAGTCACCCTGCTGCAGAGGGACGGCCCACCGCTACCCGACCTGCGACCACGTCCACGAACACCAGATGATCGCCCCGCATACGACGACGCCGACACCGATGAGGAAGTTGTCGTACGCGCCTGGGTACGGCAGACCCATAAGGTTGAAGACGACCCAGACGGCCGCCGCAACGATGCAGATCCACCGGATCGCCGGGTACGGCACCACCAGCGACAGCACCATCATCACGATGGGGGTCAGCATCACGGCCGCGACGGCGACCCACATCCACTGGGTAGCCGGGACACCCGCCAGCTCACCCGCCGTGTAGTCACCCGCAAAGATTCGAAGCACGTCCCCGAGCAGGAAGACCAGCATCAGGGATCCCCATAGAGCCGACAGGATGACCCTCACATCGACCATCGTTCGCACGCCCCCTCCAGCAGAAGCGCTCATGCTGCGCTCGCAGCCACGGATACAACGACCTTCGCGCGCGCATGTCCCTCGTCCAGGTACTCGAAGGCGCGCGCGGTCTCGCTCAGCGGATACGTCCTATCGATGACAGGCGTCACCGTGCCGGCCTCGATGAGCTCACCCAGCGCGAGCAGGCTCTGGGTGTCGGTGAGAGCCATGAAGACCCGACCCTGCTGTCGGACGAACATCGAGGAGATCGCTGCGGCGATCACCCAACTCATACCCGCGTGGCCGCTGCTCGGGAGGAGCAGCCCGTCGGGCTCGAGCACGCGCCTGGTGTCCGAGAGCGAGTGGCTGCCCACGTTGTCCAGAATCACGTCGTAGCGCGCGCTGCCTTTGGTGAAGTCTTCCTTCGTGTAGTCGATGACGTGGTCGGCGCCGAGCGAGCGGAGACCATCTCTACGTTGCCCGTGCTGCAGACCCCGGTCACCTCGGCACCGAGCGCCTTCGCGATCTGCACCGCGAACGTCCCGACGCCACCCGACGCGCCGTTGATGAGCACCTTGTGTCCTGGGCGGACCTTGCCGTGGTCGCGGAGGGCCTGGAGCGCCGTGCATGCGGACGTGGGCACCGCCGCTGCCTGCTCGAACGTCAGGTTGCGGGGCTTCGGCGCGATGGAGCCGACATCGGCGACCGCGAACTCGGCGCACGAGCCGTGGCACTCGCCGTAGACCTCGTCGCCCGGGCGGAACTCGGTCACTCCGCCGCCGACGGACTCGACGACCCCCGCGAACGAGATGCCGACGACGAAGTCGGGCTTGGGCTTGAGAAGCCCCATGTAGATCCGGATCGGCAGCGGCTTGCCTCGCATGCCGAAGTACTCGCCCGCCGCGAGCGAGGTCGCCATCACGCGGACGAGCACCCGCCCGTCGCCCGGTGCGGGCTTGTCGATCTGCCGGCACTCGATCACATCCGAGGAGCCGTAAGCGGTTTGGACAATCGCATTCATGACGCCTTTCCTTTCTTCGGCCGCTCGCGCGACGCCGGCGGCGCCCAGCGCTGAGCGGGGGATCACTGGGATTCGAGCGAGCGCTGGAGACCGTCGAGGATGAGATCGAGACCGAAGTCGAAGAGGCTCATCTCGTCGTGCGGGTTCGCAGCGAAGTCGGCCGCGATGGTCAGCAGAGACGGGTAGGCATCGGGTGCGAGTTCCGCGAGCAGTTCCTCGGCGACGTCGAAGGTCTCCACACCCTCGGGTAGTGCCAGACTCGATTGCTGGCGCTGGAAGCCGTGGATGTAGCTGTCGAGGACCAAGAACGCGTTGGCGGCCGCCCGCGGCGTGAAACCGGCCGCGAGCAGTGTTCCCAGGACACGGTCGGCATAGGCCAGCTGGGCCGGCCCGCTGTGCTCACGAGAGTCTATGACTCCGCTCGCCCATGGATGCCGCGAGAAGACGTCGCGCGCGGAGATCGCGCGCCGCCTCATGGCTTCCTTCCAGTCCGAGGACCCCGAGGGCACTTCGATTTCTGCCGCGACGAGATCCGTCATGCCGTCGAGAAGGTCGCCTTTGCCCGCGACATGGTAGTAGAGCGAGCCCCCTTCGACGCCGAGCTTCCTCGCGAGCTCGCGCATGGTGAGCGCGTCGATGCCGCGCTCGTCCGCCAACTCGATCGCGGCGCGTAGCACGCGGTCGCGAGTCAGGGTGTCGCGCGGTTCACCACTGCGGGTCGCACGTGCGGTCATCATCGCTCCCTTGGACCTCGAATCTCGGCGTGTGCGCCAGGATTCTAACGCTGTTAGAGTGTACTCTAACGCTGTTAGAATCAAGATGCAAGTGCAGATTCGCGGGAGTGTGGAGATTCGGGGATGTCCTAGTCGGCGGCGCGCGAAATCACGGTCGCAATGACCGGGAGGGCGTTGTGCCACACGAATGTCCCCTGGGGTCCGCCCAACGTGTTAGGCATAACCTGCCGCACAGGCGCCTACAGGTCAGTCTACCTTCTGGCGGTCAGGTTGATGCCTTTGTTGGGCAGACTCACCCACCTGCCGGACATGCTCACGAACCACATCGAGGAACCCAGCCACCGCCGCCTCGCCGATGCGTTTCGGGATCACGAACGCCTGCACTGGGCCAATGAAGATGTAGGCGTGGCCCGGAGTCTCATCAATCCGGTCGGTGCCACTCCAGGTCGCCGCCACCTCGCGCTCCGCCGAGATCTCGCGCAGCCCGACGTCGTCAGCCACGAGCCGATGGAGCCCCGTGACTCCGAGCCCGGCATCTCGGTTCATGCGGGCCAGACTCCGCTTGATCTCGCGAGCCAGGATTGCGGGCGCAAGGAACCACATGATCACGCCCGTGATTACAGCCAGTACAGCCCCGCCGACGAAGTCCTTGAAGATGAGTCCGATTGCTCCGAAGATCAGCAACGGCGTGACTACGCTCAACATCAGACGCTGGCTCTTGCGCAGACCGCGCCCCGCATCAGTCGAGCCGAAGTAGTGCAGGTTGAACGCAACGAAGTCATCCGCTACGAGTTCGTACTCCAGTTCAGTCACGGGACTCCCTGTTCTGCCCAACGATGTAGCGCATAAGCTGCGCGGCACCAGCTTACCGCGCGAAGCGCCGACGCGCTCGTGCGCGTCAGCTTGATGCGCTTGTTCTGCGCGAGCCGAGTAGCTCCCGATGTCTCAGTACGGTATCGATCACTCGCTGCTTTTCGGCACGCGAATAGGAGGAACTGATGACCACTTTTCCGAGCCGTTGCGAACGCAGTACGCGAGAACTCGAGATGACGTCGCGCAGACGGCGGCGCTTCAGGGCGTCCACGTCCAACTCTACGAGCGGAATCGTCCCGCGACGCCACCATGAGCCCGGACCGCGCACGTGTTCCGCGGTAACCTCTATTGTTTCGTCGAACACCCCCGTCACGATCGCCACAGTCGCCCCCACCACGCCACCAAGCCATGCGACCGAGACGAGTCGCCAGTCAGGCAGCCGGCCCGTGAGATAGCCTGCGGCAAGAAACGCGATGACCACCAGCGACCAGCTGAAGAGATCGCTCGCGAGCGCCCGCCATCTCCGAGGGGCAAACCTCACGACATCATCCACGGCCCCTCCTCTGCGCAGAACGATTTTGCGCTTAACTCGCGCGCCATCAGCTTACACCGCGAAGCGGCCGAACGCTCCTGCGCGTCGAGTTGAAGCGCGTGTTAGAGCACGCGGCTGACATCCGTCCGTACACCGGCGGCCCCACTCCCCCGCTTCCGCACACCCCCGGCTGGCACCGGCCCGCTTCCTGCCGAGGAGCCCTTAAGCCCCTGCCTCCCGGGACGGATCGCGCTTGCAATCCAGGCCAGGCATCCCGTCGCTCTAACGATGTAGCGCTTAACTCGCGCGCCATCAGCTTACACCGCGAAGCGGCCGAACGCTCCTGCGCGTCGAGTTGAAGCGCGTGTTAGAGCACGCGGCTGACA
>JAGXSG010000026.1 GCA_018333995.1 Clostridiales bacterium
GGGGGGCGTGGTCTCGTTTCCGCAGGCGACTGGCGGGATGCCGCGCGAGCCGGTGGTGAGCGCGCCGATTATCGTGCGGGGCGAGTATGTGGGCACGGTGCGTGTGTGGCCGCTCTCGGAAGACGGTCTCATCACCGAGAAGGACGTGCGCTTTCAGCAGGCGAGCCTTGGCGGACTCACAACGGCCGGTGTGATAGCGGTCGTTTTCGCTTCGCTCGCGGGGTTCGCTTTTGCCATCGGGCTCGTGCGCCCGATCGACCGGATCACGGAAGCCGCTGAGGCGGCACGCGGCGGCGACCGGCACGCGCGGACAGGGGTAAACGGGGACGACTCGATTGGGCTGCTCGGCAGGACCTTCGACGAGATGGCCGATGCGATTGAGGCCGACCGTGAGATGGAGCGCCGCCTGACCGCCGATGTCGCTCACGAGTTGCGCACTCCGCTCCAGGCTATTCAGGCGACCGTCGAGGCGATGCAGGATGGAGTATTGCCCGCTGATGAGGAGCGGCTCGGTGTGGTCCGTGACGAGACAGTGCGTCTTGCGCGTCTTGCCGACGGAATTCTCGAGCTCACCCGTCTCGAGCGGGGTGCGATATCAATGCGCAGCGAGCCGGTGGAGCTTGAGAGCGTGATCCGGTCCGCCGTCGATGCGCATCGGGCGTTCATCGAGGCGTGCGGCCTGAGGCTCGCGGCGCGCACCGTGACGGGGCTGGTAGTGCGCGGAGATGCAGACCGGATCACGCAGGCGGTGGGCAATCTTCTCTCTAACGCCGCGCGCTACACGCCCGAGGGTGGACGTGTTGACGTGGAGCTGGTTCGTGAAGGTGATCGGGCGCTCATCAGCGTCTCGGACACGGGCATCGGCATTGCCGAGGAGAACGTCGAACGCGTGTTTTCACGCTTCTGGCGTGCGGACGCCGCGCGCGACAGGGCGACCGGGGGACTTGGCATCGGGCTCGCGATTGTCAAAGAGATTGTCGAGCGCCACAAGGGGACGGCCGGTGCTTTGCGGCGGCCCGAGGGAGGTACGACGTTCACGATACGGCTGCCGCTCTCGTGACACGGCGTCCAGTGCGCTACACTGTCCCGGTTCGCTATGCAGCGTCAATCGATGCCCACGGAGAGGAACTCAGCCGTCCATGACATATCTGCTCGCGCTCGGAGGATGCGTGCTTTTGTTCGCGGGGGGTGAGTGGCTCGTCCGCGGTGCGGTGTCTCTGTCGCGACGAGCCGGCATCTCGCCACTGCTCATCGGGATGACGGTCGTAGCGTTTTGCACGTCAGCTCCCGAACTTGTCGTGAGTCTCGAGGCTGCGGCTCGCGGACAGGTCGATCTGTCTGTCGGCAACGTGGTCGGCAGCAACATCGCCAACATCTTGTTCATCATCGGGCTCTCGGCGTTGGTGACCCCGATCGTTATGAAGCCAGCTGCGATACGGCGTGACCTCACTGTCATGTTGGGAGCGACGGCGGTTCTGATCGGCTTGAGCTTGATCGGAGTGATAGAGCGCTGGCACGGCGGCATCATGGTGGGCGCGCTCATCACGTTCGTGTGGTACTCGTACTGGAAAGAGCTGTCTGGCGACACTCCCGCTGCTGAACTGTACATCGCTGAGGCCGAGGAGTTCTCCGGTGTGACGAAGCGCACGTGGCTCGCGCTTCTCGAGCTTGTTGTTGGGCTTGCCGCTCTCATCGCGGGCTCTCAGATGCTTGTGACTGGCGCCGGCGAGATCGCGCGATCGTTTGGTGTCGCCGAGGCGATCATCGGACTCACACTCGTGGCGTTGGGCACGTCGCTTCCGGAGCTTGCCACCTCGCTTGTTGCCGCGGCGCGCGGTCACGCCGAAGTCGCCGTAGGCAACGTGGTGGGCAGCAACATATTCAACATCCTCGGTATTCTTGGTGTGACCGCGATGACCCGTTCGCTGGCGGTCGCCCCAGGTATGGTCTCGTTTGATGTGTGGGTGATGCTGGCGGCGGCAGTGGCGCTGGTGCCGTTGCTGCTTTGGAGAGGGCGTATCGGAAGGCTTGCCGGTGTGGCGCTGATCGGCTCGTACGTCGCATACGTCGCGGTTCTCTACACGGGGGTGGCTGGTACCGGGGCGATGTAGTTGGTGCCTGGTATCCTCGTGAGAGCATCAGTAGTGAGGAGCGGACATGGTTCTGGGATACTCCATCACCGCCAATCTCGTTGGAGCGGTCGGGATCGTGACCTTTAGTGTGCTCGTCTTTCAGGTGCTTCAGGGCAAGCGCATCATCAAGTTCAAGGGCAAGGCGCACACGAAGGTGCACCGGTGGTCTGCGGCGCTGTTGCTCGCACTCGCGGCGCTCCATGGCTTGCTTGCGGCCGTGCGGCTCAACTCCTGGCAAATCGGCTGATCCGAGTCCGCCGCGTCACAGCTTCCCCGAAAGGAGCGACACCCCGTGTTGCACCCCTCCAAGCTCCGGCCTGACACCCGGGGCAAGGTACGCGACCTCTACGACCTTGGTGATTCGCTTCTGCTCGTCGCGTCCGACCGCATATCGGCGTTCGATTTCGTCCTGCCTGACGCGGTCCCCCATAAGGGCGAGGTGCTTACCCGGCTTACGCTCTTCTGGTTCGAACAGCTCGGCGGCATTGCGCCCAACCATCTCATCTCGGCTGATAGCGCCGACCTCCCCGAGCGCTTCAAGCCATACGCGGAGCACCTCCGCGGACGCTTCATGCTCGTGAAGAAGGCCGAGGTGTTCCCGGTCGAGTGCATCGTGCGCGGCTACATCGCGGGCGGCGGGTGGGATGAGTACCGCCGAGAAGGCGCGGTGTGCGGGATTGAACTGCCCTTCGGTCTTGTCGAGTCCGAGAGGCTTGAAGCGCCGCTCTTCACGCCCTCGACCAAGGCGCAGACGGGCAACCACGACGAGAGCATCAGCTTCGAGCGAATGGCGGGGATCATCGGCGATGCGTACGCCGAGGAGATCAGGCGGCTTTCGCTCGAGCTTTACTCGGCGGCTCGTGAACACGCTGCGGCTCGCGGTATCATCATCGCGGACACGAAGTTCGAGTTTGGGTTGGTGGACGGAGTGATCACGCTCGTCGATGAGGTCCTGACGCCGGATTCAAGCCGTTTTTGGCCAGCGGACGGGTACGAGCCCGGCCGCACGCAGGCGAGTTTCGATAAGCAGTACGTTCGCGACTGGCTC
>JAGXSG010000027.1 GCA_018333995.1 Clostridiales bacterium
GAGCCATGCTGTCGCCGAGCGCCGCCCACCGGCCGTGGCCGATGTGCATCGGCCCGACAGGATTCGCCGAGACAAACTCGACTTGCACGCGGCGGCCCGCCCCCTCGTCGATGCGCCCAAACGCGGAGCCCCGGGTGCGAGCCTCAACGAGCACGCGCTGCAGCGCGCTTGCGGAGAGGCGGATGTTGATGAAGCCGGGACCCGCAACCTCCACGGCGGCGACGTCAGGGTGATCAGCGACGCGCGCGGCGAGTACGGCGGCCAGCGCACGCGGGTTCATGCCAGCGCTCTTTGCCAAGACAAGCGCCACGTTGGTCGCCCAGTCGCCATGCGCCGGGTCGCGGGGTCTCTCAACGTGTATCTCTGGAAGCTCGGCAAGCGCGATCTCGCCCGCTTGTGCGGCTGCGGCGAGCGCTTCATGGAAGAGGGCGGCGACAGTGTCTCTCACGGGGCGGGACTCCTCGGCATCTCCGAGCGAAACGGCAGGTCATTCAGGATAGCGCGAGCGCTAGCTCGGTGGCGTCGAGTCCTCGGCCCGCACCTCCTCGACGACCTCCGTGGTCGACGAACTCGCGATCCAGACGAACAGCCAACTCGCTCCCCAGGCGACTACGGCGTACACAGCGATCGCCAGCAGTGAGTTCCATTCGACGATTGCCGCTTCCCCGAATGGTGTGGCGGGGAACACCGCCTCGAACGGAGCCATGAGCGGCGCGGAGATGTTGTAGATGAACTCGACGAACGTGGCCGCGGGATTCGCGGCGAACAGCAAGAGTGCGAACCGGAACGCGAGCACGACGATAATCACGCTCATCACGGCGTAGACGAATCGGGAGATGACTCGCCCTGCCGAGGTGTTCCGCCTCCTGCGAACAACCTGCACCCGCTCGTCCGTTCGAGTCGCCATCGAAAGTCCCCTCTCGCGGTCTCAATATGCATGTCGCGGTCGCCTCTCGCACCGCCGGTCACAGGATACCGTAGTGCGGCCGCTCGCGACGGGTCTTACGGATTCTCGCGAGCCACTTCGCGTAAGACGGATCGCATCGCTGCTTTTGCAGGTGTCCGCAACGGACGATCCACGGCCCTCACCGGTGGTACGGCTCGCCTCGCTGAATGCGGAACGCCCGGTAGAGCTGCTCGAGGAGCACGACGCGCGCGAGCTGGTGCGGAAGCGTCATCGGGCCGAGGGAGAAGCGCTCATCAGCACGCGCGAGCACCTCGGGCGCGAGCCCTGCCGCGCCCCCGATCACGAACGCCACACTGCTGCGCCGCTCGTCTGCCAGCCGCGCCAGGTGGCGCGCGAACGCCTCCGATGAGCGCGCTTTGCCACCTATGTCGAGCGCGACCACCCACGTTGCGTCGGGCAGCGCGCGCAAAGCGTCCACACCCTCCTCAACGCGCGCTCGCCGCTCGTCTCGCGTGACATCACGATCCGCGACTTCAGCGACCTCCACCTGGGCGTACGGCCGCAACCGTTTAAGGTACTCGTCCGCGGCCTCGCGCCAATAGCGTTCCTTCAGGCGGCCGACCGCGACGAGAGTGATCTTTCTCACCTGCGGTCGCGGTCAGAACCGAGGGTTACTTCGATGTCGCGCTCGGTGTCGGCTCGAACGACCTTGAGCGCGAGCGTCTGCCCCACCTCAGAGGAGCGGATCACCGCGACCACTTCCTCGCCGCGGGTGATCTCGCGGCCGTCGATCTCAACGATGATGTCCCCCCGGCGAAGTCCGGCCTGGCCTGCCGGCGAACCGGGATCGACGAACTGCAAGAGTGCGCCCGCCTGGACCGGCAGATCGAACTGAGTCGCGAGCTGCCGGTCAACGGTGAGCGTCGTGATGCCCATGTAGGGATGCACGACGGTACCCGTCTCAATGATCTGATCGACCACGTTGCGCACGAACTCGACGGGTATCGCAAACCCTATGCCGGCGGATTGCGGAGTGCCAACCGCTCCTGCCGGCGACTGGATGAGCGTGTTGATACCGATGAGCGCACCGCTCGCGTCAACAAGCGCGCCTCCCGAGTTGCCCGGGTTAATCGCGGCGTCTGTTTGGATGAGGTTCGTGTACCGCGCCGCGCCAGGCACGCTCTCGCCGTCCGGAGTCCGCTGGAGCGCCGACACGATGCCTGCCGTCACCGTCTTGTCGAGTCCAAAAGGGCTCCCCACAGCGATGACGAGCTGGCCTACGGACAGCTCGGCCGAAGAGCCAAACTCGATCACTGGGTGACCGGTGCCGGGCACCTTGAGGACCGCCAGATCCGTTGACGGATCAACTCCCACAACCGTGGCGTCGACGTCCTGCACCCCGATAGTCACGATCACGCGCTCCGCATTCGCAATCACGTGATAGTTGGTGACGATGTAGCCGTCCTCACGCACGATCACGCCTGATCCGTTGCCGACCTCGCGCTGGCGTATCCCTCCGCTAAACGGGTCGAACACCGTCTGCTGAACGGCCACATTGACGACCGAAGGCGTGACTTTCGACGCGACGGCGACCGCGGCGTCGACACTGGCGCCCACCTCTATCGTGACATCGCTTGGCCGAGTGACCGGTTCGCTCGCGGGCGCGATCGGGCGGACCCCCGGCACGAGTCCCAGCGTCCACACCAGACCAGCCGCGACGAGCACACCGCCGACCACGGCGCCAAGCGACGCCGCGACAAACACCGCAGCGCCCGACCATCGTTTCGCGGCCGCCGGTTCATCACACGGCTCATCAAAATCACCCGTGTAGTCACAGACCGGCAGCGGTCCGTACACGGTTTTCGAAGTCGTGTCTGGCTGGGGAGTGCCGGGCCGCTCGTCGTTCACAGGCACACCTCACCTGGTCAGCGCGTCTCTCAACATCACGTCAGTATACCCCCGGGCGCCAAGCCGGGTGCGGCGTCACACGATATCTCCATGCACCACGTTACCGCAGGACTGCAGTGAATGTGAGCGTGCTGCGATACTCTCCCGGCTCGTAGTCGTAGGGTACTGTCATCTGCAGATCGAAAATGTAGGGATGACTCCACACGTGCGGCGTGCCGGTCGATGAACCGATCAGCACAGACGTACTCGAGAATGGCGCGAGCGAGCGAGACGTCCACCCGCGGATCGCAAATGACAAGACACCGACAGACATAGCCGGTGTCGAAGAACCCGGGTGCAGCGCTACGAAATCCGTAGCCTGGCAACTCAGGTCGTAGGACAAACCACCAACTCCACCCACGGTGACGGTTGTCGCCGAATCCCTCGAAACCACTTGCTCCGGCTCGAGCGGCCCCAGCTGGACGTCATTCTCGCTCACGGTGAGCCAGAATCCCGATATGGGGACTGTCACGGTAACGCTCGTGCTTAGCGCTGATTCGTTGTCGGCCGCATCCACCGCCGCGACCTGGTACGTGTACGTGCCGCCGGCAATCAGGCTTGTATCCGTGAATCGCAGAGCGCTCGTGGTCGACACGAGCGCTCCATCACGGTAGACGCGGTATCCAGAGACGCCGGAGCCGGAATCAAACGCTGCGGGCCACGCGACTTCCGCGCTGCTCGTAGTCATCACTGTCGCCGTCACCGGATCCGGCACGCTCGGAGCGATAGTGTCTACGCGGACCAGCACGCTTCGCACCGGCTCTACGTGACCTGCCGCGTCCGCCGAGTGGAAACGGAGCTCGCTCACGCCTTCTGCCGACACGAGCACCGGTCCTGTGTAATTGGTCCACGGACCGCCCGCGAGCGAGTAGCGCGTGTACGCCACTTGACCGGCATCGGTGACGGTCAATGCCACCGTCACCGGCACTGCACTCCATCCCGCCGGGGCGTTGGACGTTGTCTGCGGATGAGTGGTATCGATCAGTAACGGCCCAAGGTGAACCGGAGCCGACCAGTTGCCCGCGTGGTCGACGGTACGCAACCCGAAGTGCCACGTCCCATCCGCAAGGCTTCTGGTAGCACTCGTTGAAAACGTGCTCGTTGCCGCCGTGACCGCGCCAGTAACGACGATATCATCCCAGTTTGCATGCTCGCTCGCGCTGTTGACGGAAGCCGAGAAGCGAATCCTCACGGTACCGCCTGCGGGCAGATCGAAAGTACGCCGTTGCCACGCCGCATTTGTGGTCGCGTTGCTAAGTTGCGTGTACGAAGCACCGCCGTTTGTGGAGACCTCGGCTCGCACGTAATCCGACGAGTTAGATCCGACGAGCCTATCCCAGAACGTGAGCGTCGCACGCGTGAGCCCGGTCAGGTTGTAATCCCTATAGAAGTCGATCGTTCGGCGCTGGCCGCTGTCCGCCCACACTTCCGCCGCAAAGCTTCCCTGCGTGCGGCCTGCCTGGTTTGTCACCCGTGCGTAGGTGGTGTTCGAGCGTATCCAATCGAGCGGCCATGTGGCGCCTGGGAACGTCTGCGAGTTGACTGTGACAGGAATCTCGACCGTTCCCGGCGTCTCGACCGCGGGATCGAGGAGCGTGTCCGGCGTCTCCGGAGCGCCTTGGCTCCATACGTAGGAGAATCCCCGCACGCCAGAGCACACGTCGGTCGCTCCAGCCGAGTTGACCGTGGCAACGTTGACGCTCGTCCACACCCCCGTGCTGTGGGTAGGACTCGTCAGGGCCGGATTGACTGGGGGCGCCGTATCTCGAACCGTGATCCGCTGGACGGCGGTGGTGACGGCGCCCCTGTCGTCGACGGCGCTCCATGTCACGTTGGTCACACCTATCGGCAAGAGCCCGGGGGCGTTGTGTGTAAGACTCGCAATCGAACCATCAGGATCGACCGCGGTGACGTCACCCGACACGTCATAGCTGGCAAAGCCACCGCGGACGGTACCCTCTAGCACGCGGTCTGCCACAGTGACCTGCGGCGGAATGTTGGGACGCGTGCCGTTCCTGACCTCGAACACGTATCGGCCGAGCTGCCCGCCTGAGTTAAGCGAGTTCTGAATGAGCGAGGTCGAAGACGCGGACGTGTCGAGCAGAGCGCTGGTGCCGCTTGACGGCACGCCCGAACCAGGCAGCTCGAATCCGGTGCCCGAAAATCCCCATCCAGCGCGCGCCCGCACGGTCGATTCCGATGTGGCGATATCCCAGGCGACTTGATTGTAGTTGAACATGAAATCGAAGTTGCCTGGTCCAGTATCGGAACGATCGATGAGGACAAGTTGGAACGAGTTCGTGGGTGTCGACTGGTTGTTGTAGCGGGCGACCCCTACCCAGTTGACGAAGAAGGCGTTGCGGCCGTTGACCTGGGGCACGCTCCCGGCTGTCGTGGAACTGTACGTCACCTGCGCCGCCGCGGTGTTGCGCGTGTCTACGTCGGCCCACAGCGGCGCCATGATATTTCTGTTCGTCGCTGCGAGGGTGGTACTCGGGTTCCAGGTGGTGAACCCTGACCCGAACGTGCAGTTGCCGTTCATGTTGATGTAGATCTGGGTGTGGTTTGTCCCGTTCCAGTTCATGGCAAACGGGAGGTTCACGACGAGGTTGCTCGTGTCGTCTCCGCGAGGCACACTGTGCGCGTTGTGGCCGGGCGGGGTGAGGATCGCGGAGCCGTTGGCCACCTGCGGCGACACCGCAAGTAATACCGCTATCGCAAGAATCGTCGCGCGCACGACACGGCTTGCCGAGAAACCGGCGCGCCTGAACACGAACCCGCACAACGCTCCTTGAATCGTCGAGCGGGTCACTTCCGCCTCCGTCTGTCATCACAGCGCGAGAGGAAGATCCCTCAGGATCCTTCATCGCCCACAGCGATTATCGGCCAAAACATCCGCCATCTGAAGCGGCGTACGGCCGTCCTACCCGATCCCAACACCGAGCGCCGCCAGCAGTGGAGACGCCGCGACACCCATCGCGACGGTAGCTACGAGCGCGAAAGCGAGCGCAAGCGACGACGCCGGCGCACGCTCAAGCGCGACCTTGTCGGCTGACATCTCACCGAAAAACATCTCCCGCACCACGCGGAAATAGTATCCGGCCGAGACGACACTCGCCAACACTCCGATGACCACAAGCCATGTGAGTCCGGCTGAAAGCGCGGATGCGAACAGTCCAAGCTTGCCGAAAAAACCCGCAAGAGGAGGGATGCCGATGAGTGACACGAGCCACACCACCATCGACCACGCCGCGACCGGACGCCGCGTCCCGAGCTGCCCGAGGTCGGCGACAGCGCTGCCCTCCTCGGCGGCAATGAGCATGATCGCCATCGAGGGCACCGCGTAGGCGACCGAGTAGAACACGGCCGCACCGTAGCCGGCCGCCGTGTCCGGCGCGAGCGCCATGAATAGATAGCCTGTGTGCGCTACGCCGGAGTACGCCATGAGACGCCTGATATCCGGCTGCGGGAGTGCGGCCAGGTTGCCGAGCGCCATCGACGCGACCGCCACGACCGCAAGCACGATCGTAAGTCCGGCCACATCCCCCGCGATCTCGGCAAGAAGACGCGCCATCACCGCGATGCCAGCGATCTTGGGCACGGTCGAGACAAAGGCGACCGAAGCGGCGGACGCACCCGCATAAGCGTCAGGCGCCCAGTAGTGGAACGGCGCCGCTGACATCTTGGCGAACATGCCCACCAGTGTGAGCATGACCGCAAGCACGCCGAGCATCCCGGAGCCCTCAAGCGTGAGCTCGCTAAACGCGGTCGATCCCGAGATGCCGTAGAGAAACGACATCCCGTAGACCATGATGATGCTCGTGAGCATCGCGAGCAGGAAGTACTTGAGCGCGCCCTCGAGACCGGCGACGTCACGCCTGCGGTAACCCATGAGCACGTACGCGGGCATCGTCGAGAGCTCGAGAGCGATGTACATCACGATGAGATCCTCGGCCATGGTGAGCAGCATGCCGCCGCCAGCCGCGAAGAGCGCGAGCGCGACCGCGTCCCGGCACCGCTCGCCAGGCATACCCCGGCCCGCCACCCACAGCGCCCAGACCGCAGTGAGCGCGGCGATGCCGGTGCGTGCGAAGCGCGCCATCGCGTCCGGTTCGATCTGCCCGAACACCATCGGGTCCGCCGTGCCTCCTGCACCGGCAAGCACCGCCGCTACCCCCGCGAACGCGGCTCCAGCGTACGCGGCTTTCCGGTCGCTCCTGAACAGCACATCACCGAAGAGAACGACGAGCGCGCCAATGACTACGAGGACCTCGGGTGCGAGTATCCAGTACCCAGGCAGCATCTAACGCGCCCCCATCCCTGCGAGCATCGCGGTCACCGCGGGGTCGACGTAACGCAGAATGCTCGACCAGTACACACCCACGACCACCGTGAGAACGACAAGCGGGGTCAATATGCCGATCTCAAGCCGGTTAAGATCGGGGATCTTTGCCACCGCTCCGCTCGACTCGCCGAGGACCACCCGCTGGACCATCCAGAGCATGTAGGCGGCGGCGAGCAGCACACCGATTGCAGCAGCGATAACGTATCCCGGCCCGATAAGCTCAGAGCGCCACGCGCCAACCAGACTCAAGAACTCGCCGGGGAACCCAGCGAGGCCGGGCAGGCCGAGCGAGGCGAAGGAGGCAAATGCGAGCATGCCCGCCGCGACCGGCACCTGCTTGGAGAGCCCGGAGACATCGGCGATCATGCGTGTGTGGGTGCGCTCGTAGAGCATGCCCACCAACAAGAAGAGCATGCCCGTTATCACCCCGTGCGCGAACATGATTACGACCGCGCCGTTGAGTCCCTCGTGTGTCCCGGCCGCGATACCGAGCATGACAAAACCCATGTGGGACACGGACGAGTACGCCACAAGCTTCTTCATGTCGGTCTGCGCAAACGCCACCGCGGCACCGTAGATGATCGAGATGACGCCGAGAAGCGCGATGAACCACGCCCACGTCGCGGCCGCGTCCGGCAGTATGGGCAGCGAGATGCGAATGAAGCCGTACGTGCCCATCTTCAGGAGGATGCCCGCGAGCAAGACCGAACCAGCGGTAGGCGCCTCGACGTGCGCGTCAGGCAGCCACGTGTGGAACGGAAACACCGGCACCTTGACCGCGAAGCCAAGGAAGAACGCGGCGAACACCCACCACTGGAAGTCGGCTGGAAGCCCCGCTTGTGTGAGAGCGACCATGTCAAACGTCCCGCCTTGCGGGTGCAGGTAGAGCGCTAGGATCGCAACGAGCATGAACACCGACCCAAACAGCGTGTAGAGGAAGAACTTGATCGCGGCGTACTCGCGCCTCGGCCCTCCCCAGATGCCAATGAGGAAGTACATCGGCACCAACACGAGCTCCCAAAAAACGTAGAAGAGTACGAAGTCGAACGCCACGAACACGCCGTTCATCCCTACCGCGAGCAACAGGATCATCGCGAAATAAAACGCGGGCCTGTGATCGACCTTCCAAGACGCGAGGATCGAAAGAACGACGAGAAGCGCAGAAAGCGCAAGCATAGGCAGTGAGATACCGTCGACTCCCAGGAAGTACTGTATGTCGGCTTGGGGTACCCACGAGTGCCTCTCGACGAACTGCATGCCGCCACCGGTGTCGTAGCGGGCGATGAGCACGCCCACAAGCGCTAGGTCGACAAGCGCGAACGCAAGAGCGACGACCCTCGGGAGGTGCGGCTTGTCTTTTGGCAGCAGCGCCGTGACCACCGCCCCGAGAAGCGGCACAAACACGATGAGTGTGAGGAGTGGCATCCCTTAGGCCCCTTTCACGACGATCCACACCATGAGGAGCACCACTGCTCCGAGGATGTAGCGCTGGTACGTCTGGACTCGTCCCACCTGTATCGTGCGTGCAGCCGCTCCCAAAGTTCGCGCGAGCGCGGCCAGTCCGTTGACCGCGCCGTCGATGACGACGGTATCGAACCGGGCCGAGAGCGCCGCAGTCCCTCGCCACGCCGCCGCCGTCCCGTTGACGATGCCGTCGACGACCGTCGTGTCGAACCGGTACAGGTATCCGGTAAGACGCATGTACGGTCTGATCAGGAAGTGCTCGTACGTAAGATCGAAGTAGAGCTTTTTGGCGAGCGCGTCGTAGGCGTATCCCGCCCGCTGCTTGTACGGACGCGTGTTGAGCACGACCGTCCTGCGGCCGTACGCCCAGTACCCGAGCGCAAGTCCGCCGAGTGCGACGGCTGTCGAACCGCTAGCGATGAGCGGGTCGGGCCAGTGCCCTTTGTGGCCAAGAAACTCCGAGAAGCCCGGTGCCGTAAAGCCCACGGTGGCTGTGATGAGCGCCAGCAGGACCATCGGGGCGATCATCTCGGCGTGGGCCTCTTTGAGGTGATCGTTCTGTTCAGGTCCGGTGAAGACCCGGAACCACAAGCGTGCAACATAAAACGCGGTCACAAACGCCGCAGCGAGCGCGAGGGCGAGGACGGTGTAGTGGCCGCCTTTGTACAGCGCGTAGAGGATCTCGTCTTTCGACCAGAATCCGGAGAAAGGGGCGACGCCCGCGAGCGCGAGAGCACCAATCCCAAACGTCACCGAGGTCCATTTCATATTACGGACAAGCCCGCCCATCTCGCGAATGTCTTGCGTGTGCGCGGCGTGGATGATAACTCCCGCGCCAAGGAAAAGGAGCGACTTGAAAAATGCGTGCGTGACAAGGTGGAACATCCCAGCGATCGCGCCGCCCGCGCCGATGGCGACAAACATCAAACCGAGCTGCGAGATCGTCGAGTACGCGAGAACCTTCTTGATGTCGTGCTGGACCGCCGCGATGAGGCCGCCCACGAGCGCGGTGGTGACGCCGACGAGCATGGTCACGGTGAGCGCTACCCCGCTCGCCTCGAAGATCGGCAACGCGCGGGCCACGAGGTAGACACCTGCCGCCACCATCGTCGCGGCGTGGATCAGCGCGGACGCCGGAGTTGGACCTGCCATCGCGTCGGGTAGCCAGACGTGGAGGGGCACCTGCGCTGACTTGCCCATCGCGCCAAACAGCAACAGCAGCGCTACCGCCGTGGCGACTCCCGGCGCCCACTCACCGACACCGGCGAAGACGGCGTCATACTCAAACGAGCCTACCGTGGCGTACATGAGCGCGAGCGCGATGGCGAACCCTACGTCGCCCACCCGGGTCGTCATGAACGCCTTCTGTGACGCCTTTCTCGGCGCCTCCTGTTCGTGCCAGAAACCGATGAGGAGGTACGAGCAGAGTCCCATGACTTCCCACGCCATGTAGAGCATGAGGAAGTTGTCGGCAAGCACGAGCGCGAGCATCGCGGCGGTGAAGAGCGACAATACCGCGAAATACCAGCCCACGCGCTCGTCGCGGTGCATGTAGCCGAGTGAGTAGACCTGCACGCACGTCCCGACGACGGTAATGACGAGAAGCATGATCGCGGCTATCGGGTCGAGCAGGATGCCAAATCCCAGCTCTACGCCGCCCACCGACGCGATCGGCCACGAAGCGCGGTACGCCGCCTCGCCCTCCGTGCCACCGGGCCACACCGCGGCGAACGCGGCGAGTGACAGCGCGAGCGAGCCTGCGACGGCGGCCAGCCCGATCCACCGCGCCCGGTTGCGGGCCGCGCGCGAAAGCGGGGTAAGCACCGCGAACGCGAGTGCCGGGAGTAGGGGTATGAGCGCGACGTATGCCACCTGCTACCCCTTCAGTGTGTCCATGCGCGACAGCTCAATCGAGCGCGTCTGACGATAGATGGCGAGCACGAGCGCGAGGCCAAGGCCGATCTCGGCGGCCGAGACAACCATGATGAAGATGGTGAAAAACTGGCCGGTCATCTCTGTGGGCGTGACAAACCGCGAAAGCGCGATCAGGTTGAGACTCACCGCGACCGCCATAAGTTCGAGCGACATGAGCACCATGACAGCGCTCTTGCGCGCCACGGCCCCGTAGAGGCCAAGCGAGAAGAGCACGGCGGCAAGAGCCATGAACGCCGAGGGACCGACCTCCATCGTCACTCCTCCTCCCTCGACCACCACACCGCCGCGATGATCGCGACGAGGAGCACCAGCGACGCAACCTCAAAGGGTAGCACCCAGCGCGTGAATAGAAGTACTCCGAGAGCAGCCGTGTCTGGCGCCACCTCGGGCATCTGTGCCACGCGATCTCCGTAGCGCGCGATCGCCAAGAAGAGCACGCCGCCAAACACGAACGCCATTAGCGCCCCGGCCACGGAGACCTCGACAGGACGGACCGCGTCTTCACGTCGGCGCAACGTGAGCATGATGACAAAGAGCATGAGGACCGACACGGCCCCGGCGTACACGAGCACCTGCACAACGGCCATGTACTCCGCCTGGAGCAGTAAGAACAGGCCGGCGACCGCGATCATCACCTCAAGCAGCCAGAACGCCGCATGGATGACGTTGCGGGTAGTGAGCATCCCAACGGCTCCGAGGATCGCGGCTCCCGCGAGGATAGCGAACGCGATCCCGTTGACGCTCTCACTCATCGGCAACCTCCGTTTCTGACGGCGCGGGCTTCTCGGGCGCGGGCTTCTCGGCAGGCTTGACGCGCTTCACTGCTGCCGCATCCACGCCCACGAGCAGGTCAACGGTGAGCGCCTCTTTCGAGCACACCGCGAGCTCGTAGTCTTGGCCCATCGCGATCGCGTCGAACGGACACGCCTCGACACACAGTCCGCACATCATGCACGCCCCGATCTCGTAAGAGAAGCGGCCGATGTGTTTCGTCTTGTCCTCACGCGTGGTGACGTCGAGGCCGAGTATGTGGTCGGGACACGCGCGGACGCACGCCGTGCACGCGGTGCACTTAGGCGCTCCCGACGCGTCAAGGGTTGGAACCACCGCCCAACGAGCTCGTTTTGGCAGCGTAAGCTTCTCGTAGGGGTACTTCACAGTGATCGGACCGCGCAACATGTTTCGCATCGTGATGATGAGACCGCCGATGAGACCTGTGCCCCACATCAGCTCGCACCCCCCGGAGCGGCTAGTTTCAAGATGACGCCGGTCACTAGGATCCATACCAGCGATATGGGGATGAGCCACTTCCAGCCAAGCGTCATGAGCTGATCGATGCGTACGCGTGGGAACGTGCCACGAATCCACATGAACACAAATATCCCGAGATAGGTTTTGAGCATGAAGATGACCGGAGCGATCGGCTCGAGTATGTGGTCCGGAACCCAAGGCAGCGTCCATCCGCCAAAAAACACCGTCACAGCGATCGCGGAGACGATGAACTGGTTGGAAAACTCCGCCAAGAACAGCAAGCCAAACTTCATCGAGGAGTACTCAGTCGCAAAGCCGGCAACAAGCTCGGATTCCGCCTCCGACAGGTCAAACGGCGTCTGGTTGAGCTCGGCGAGCGCGGCGATCATGAAGATGACAAACGCGGGCAGCTGCGCGAAGACGAACCACTTGGGAATCACTCCAAACCACGTGCCGTCCTGGGCGCGGACGATCTCGGCCATGTCGAGAGAGCCGACGATCATCACGATGGGGATCACTGAGAGCAGTAACGGAACCTCATAGGCGATCTGCTGCGCGGCCGAGCGCATCGCGCCGATGAGCGACCACTTATTTGCCGAGCCCCACCCGGCCATGATGATGCCAAGCGCGACAAGGGAAAGCACCGCGAACGTGAAGAGCAACCCTGTGTCGAGTTGAGTAATACGCAACTTCTCAGAGAACGGAATCGCTGCGTACGCCAGCAGCGAGGGAATGAACACCGCGGCCGGCGCGATCGCATACATCCAGCGGTCGACGCCGGTTGGCGTTATGTCCTCTTTGGACAGCAACTTCAACACATCCGCGGTCGTCTGAACGATCCCGCGCGGACCCACGTGGAGCGGACCATAACGAAGGTGAAGGTGGCCGAGAACCTTTCGCAGCATGTAGATGAGCACGACACCGTTCACGAGCATGAGCGCAACCGCCGCGAGCACCGGAAGCAAGACCGCGAGTACCGTGCTCATCTGTCGATCTCCCCAAGCACGATGTCGAGCGACCCGATGAGCATGATCGCGTCAGCGAACAGGCAACCCGGCAGTATCTCTTCGAGCACCTGGAGCGTGTAGAGCGATGGCGGGCGGTAGCGAAACCGCTGCGGGGTGTCGCTGCCATCTGAGACGAGGTGCACGCCAAGCTCGCCGCGAGGGGATTCAACGGCAACGTACGCCTCGCCAGCCGGAGGACGGAGCACCTTAGGAACCTTGGCCATGACGTCGCCCTCGGGCATACCGTCAAGACACTGACGCATCATCCTAACCGACTGGCGCATTTCCTCCATGCGCACGGTGTAGCGGTCCCACGAATCTCCACTGACACCGATGGGTATCTCGAAATCGAGCTCTTCGTAGGCTGCGTAGGGACGGTCGCGCCGCACGTCAAACGGTACGGTGGACGCGCGCAGGTTGCCGCCGGTCAGCCCAAACGCCAGCGCGACATCCCGCTCGATCACGCCTATGCCGCGCACGCGCATCTGAAAGATCTCATTTCCGCCGAGCAAAGCGTCGTGCTCGTCGAGATAGCCGTCGATCGTGCGCAAAAACGCCCGTAGCGCAGCTTCAGCGCCGGTCGGAAGATCGGCCACGACGCCTCCTGGGCGGACGTAGTTAAACATCATCCGCTGACCCGTCACGGCCTCGAGCACATCGACAAGCGCCTCGCGCTCGCGCATCGCGTAGAGGAACTGGCCCATAGCACCGCAATCGAGCCCAAACGTTCCGTACCAGACCATGTGGCTCGCGACTCGATTGACCTCCGACATCAGAGAGCGAAGCCACTGCGCCTTGGGCGGCGCTTCGACATCCATGAGCCGCTCGACCGCGAGCGCGACCGCGAGCTCGCCGTGGATGCCCGACATGTAGTCGCCGCGGTCCATGAGTGTGCCCAGCTGGTGGTAGCGGCGGTGCTCGCCGAGCTTTTCGATACCGCGATGGAGATAGCCGACCACCACTTCGGCGTTCACGATCTCCTCACCGTCGAGCTCGACGATGAGGCGGAGCACACCGTGAGTCGACGGATGCTGCGGTCCCACATTGACCACGAGGTGCTCGGTCGCCAGATGACCCACGCCCGCGGGAATCCGCCGGATACCTGCGGGCTTCTCACCCGGGTCGAACGTGCCCTCGGCCAGCATGCCGGCGCCATCGACGATCGAACGGGGATCGCTCACCGGTCACGCACCTCCTCAAGCGTCCGGATCGCGACCGACTTGAGGAGCAGCGGCTCGATTCCCTCTACGGTGAGCAGGCGCTTGGGGTTGGGGTGACCGGCCAGCGAAAGGCCGAAGAGCTCGGCCGTCTCCCGCTCGGGAAGCAGCAGGGCCGGGAAGATGTTCCACGCCGAGACGAGCTCGCCAGCGTAGGGCACGGTAGCGCGAACGTACACTTCCTCGTCGCGGGAGAGTGAGCGCAACAGATAGGTGAATTCAACGCCAGCTCCCGTGTCCGTTCCGAAGAAGTCCACGAGCATTGTGAAAGCGTGAGGGCTCTCCTTGAGCGCGTCGAGAGCGCGTGTCACCGACGCGACGGGGACGCGCGCGACTACCCCGATGCCCGAATGGGCGACCTCGGCTCCGTCAATGTCGGCAAGCGCCGACTTAACCACGGTCACGTCTGGCGGCATTTCGTTCCTCGGCGGATCTCTTGATTTTCTCCTGCAACTGGATGAACCCGTACTGCACCGATTCAGGCCGAGGCGGACACCCAGGAATGTACACGTCAACCGGCACTATCGTGTCCACGCCGAGCACGACGTTGGGGTACTCGCGGAACGGGCCGCCGGTACACGCACACGCGCCCATGGCGACGACCCACTTGGGTTCCGGCATCTGCTCATAGAGGCGGCGGACCGTCTCGGCCATCTTGTGGTTGACGGTGCCCGCGACGATCATGACGTCGGCCTGACGCGGTGACGCGCGGAAGAACACGCCCATGCGGTCAAAGTCGAAGCGGGGACCGCTCGCGCTCATGAGGCCCTCGATCGCGCAGCACGCGATGCCATACGCCAGGTACCATAGTGAGTTGCGCCTGGCCCAGTCGAAAAGTTGCTCACTGCGGACGAAGGCGAAGGAGTGTTCGCCTGTGATGCTGTCTAACGCCACTCGAGCGCCCCCTCTTTCCAGGCGTACGCGAGGCCGAGCAAGAGGATGCCGATGAACACCGCCATCTCCACGAGCACGAACACGTCCATGCGAGAGAAAACGACAGCCCACGGGTAGAGGAAAACCGTCTCTATGTCGAAGACAACGAACAGAAGTGCATAGACGTAGTAGCTGATACGGAACTGTATCCACGGTGCGCCCACCGGGTCGACCCCGCACTCATAAATCCGTCCCTTTTCGGGTGAGGGCCTCTGGTGACTGAGCACGTTTGAAACATTCACCGCGAGCATCACGAAGATGGCGCCCACGAGAACGAACGTGCCTATGACGGCGTAGTCGTGCATCATTGTGCTGGAACCTGCCTACCCCTCTTGATCGCGGCCGCCCGTACAGCCGGTGTCAGGATACGACAACGCCCCTCATATGCGAAACGCCGTATCAGGGCTCACAAAGTCCGGACAATGTAACATACGTTACAATCCTTCTCAAGACTTTCCCTTGACGCTATGTCGGGGTACGCTCGTCGCGCCGGAAGTGATACCAGTCACCGTATCGCTTTCGGCGCTCACGCCAGTCCTCCTGGCGGCCGATACTTACACAACGACGCATCGCGATCCCGACCGGCACGGAGGTCACTATGTCGTGGAAGAGCACCTCTCTGTTCGTCCGTCTCACGCTATCGTTCCTTGTCGTCGCGATTGTGCCCGTAATCGCGGCGGGCGCCATCGGCTTGTGGTCGTTCACGAACTCGATGACCGCCGAGCCGTACGTCGCCGCAGAGCGCCTGTTCGTGACTCGCCTTGCGGCGACCCTCGCGCTCAGCTTCGCGTGCGCGCTCGCCGCTAGCGTCTTGATCGCCCGAGTGCTCTCCGCCCAGCTAGGAACCCTCGGCACCGCGGCGTCAGCGGTTGCCAACGGCGATCTGACCACCACGGTACCCACCGTGATCACCCGGGAACTCATCGCCCTCGCGCGAGCGTTCGAGACAATGACAGAAGGTTTGCGCCGGATCGTCGGACGCGTACGGAGCACCGCCGAGCGCATGACCGATGTCTCCGGCGAGCTCGTCTCGGCGAGCCGGGTGCACGCCGGCGCCGCCGAGCGTCAGGCGTCAGCGGTAACCCAGACGACCGCGACTCTGGAAGAGATGGCTGCGTCGTATCGCTCGGTGGCATCCGCGGCTGGCGAAGTGATGCGCCAGGCCGAACACGCGCTCAACGCCGCGACTAACGGCCATGAGCTGCTCGAACGAAACCTCGAAAGCATCGAACGGCTCGCTGAGGGAACGGGCGTCACGCGTGAGTCCGCACTCGGGCTCGCCGGTGCCGCTAACGACATCGGCGAAGTGCTCGCTTTAATCAACCAAGTTGCCGAGCAGACCAAGATCCTCGCGCTCAACGCGGCGATCGAAGCTGCGCGCGCCGGTGATGCGGGCAAGGGCTTCGCTGTCGTCGCCACTGAGATCCGCAAGCTCGCCGAGTCTGTATCGATCTCAACCTCGCGCATAGAGACCCTTGTCGCCTCGATCCAGAAAGCCAGCGGCGAGCTCGTGCGCTCAGCCGAGACGCAATCCGTCGAAGCCGAGGACACGGCGGTGAACACGCGTCGCTCGGAAGACGCCTTTAACGACATCGTGGGACAGATGGCCTCCACCGCGGCGGCGGCTCGGCAGATCGCGAGCGCGACATCGCAACAACGTACCGCCTCCGAACAGGTCGTGGCCGCGATGCGCGATGTTTCGCAGGCCACGCACGATGGCGCGGCGGCGGCCCGTCAGGTCGAAGAAGCCGCCAGCCGTATCTCAAACGAGAGCCTCCAGCTCAGGCAGGCACTCGGCTCGTTCAAGTCGTAGTGATGTGTAAGAGTGTGGAGCCGACGAGGGGACTCGAACCCCTGACCTGCGCATTACGAGTGCGCTGCTCTACCAGCTGAGCTACGTCGGCCTCTTCGTTGTCACGACCCGGGCGAGCCGTCCGTTCCCGGCGGCCGTCTGCGCCGTCTGCGCCGCCCCGCGGATCTCAAATCGCCGTCCTTCTTCTCGCTTCCACCGTCACGGCTGACGCCGGGTGCCGCTTCTTCTGCAGCCGGGGCCGGACGCGCGCTGTCAGCCGTCCCTCCGCTACCGCCACGCCTGCGCCTGCTCCTGCGCGGACCCTCCTGCGCCTCGCGAGCCTTCTCTCCGCTGCGCTCTCGCCGCTGGCCGCCATCGGCGTTCTCGCGGTGTCCGCCACGTTCGCGGTCGTGCACGCGACCTGGTTCCTCGGCCACTCCCCGCTGTTGTGCGGCGGGCTGACCCATGCGGCCGAGCATGCCGTTCACACGAACGTCATCGAGGGCCTCGAGCGCCTCCCGGTCGACCTTGCACGGACACCCGCGCTCGCACTGCATCGACGCGAGTGGCACGGTGAGCGAACCGCCCTGGGCGAGCTGTACACGCACCGTCTCGCGCGGCGTGTTCAGCTCGGCCACCTTGCCCGCGCCGAGCGGTGTCTCCACGGGAGTCCCGCGTTTAGGCGCGCGTGACTTGAACTCCTTATACGCTTCAAACTCGTAGCGCAGACAGCACATGAGTCTGCCGCACAGTCCGCTAATTTTCAAGGGGTTGAGCGGCAAGTCCTGTTCTTTGGCCATGCGGACCGAGACCGGCTGAAACTCACCAGCGAATCGCGCGCAACACAGCTGCTGGCCGCAGTGGCCCAGACCTCCCACCATCCTCGCCTCATCGCGCACGCCCACTTGGCGCATGTCGACACGCGCGTGCATACGGGAAGCGAGCTCGCGCACGAGCGCGCGGAAGTCTACGCGCTCCTCGGCGGTGAAGTAGAAAACGACCTTCTCGCCGCCGAACAGGTGCTCAACCTCGATGGGCTTCATATCGATCTTGTGCTGACCGATAAGCTCACGAAACACCTTGAGTGCGGCGCGTTCCTTCTCGGCGAGCTCCGCGGCCCTCGCGAGATCGTCACCGGTGGCAACACGCACGACAGAGTGGAGCGGTGTTGGCAGCTGGCCGTCTGCTGCCTCATGCACGCCTTCTACGACCTGGCCAAGCTCAGTACCACGCTCGGTCTCGACCACGACCGAGTCTCCAACGCCGGGCTTAGCGCCGGTGGCGTCAAAAAGCGTCGCCTTGGACGCGAAGCGGAGTTTAACTCCCACTACCGTGGGCACGTAAGGACCTCCCGAATGTCGAACAGCATGGCCTCGACGGCCAGCTGGGGGCTCACATTATACGAGATTCTACGCCGAGCCACCTTGATCGCGGAAAGCGCGCGGACCGCGGCGGCCGGCGTCATGACAGCAGCGACCTCTTCCATCGCGTCAACTGCGTCCCAGTTGGCGACAAGGTCGCCGACATCCTGGGAGAGTACCAAGCAATCTCTCAGCCAACTCTCGGCGATGTTGAGCACTTCGGTTACACCCTCACGCTCTCGTGCGGTGAGTTGCCGCTTGTGACGCTCCGCGAGATCCTTCCCTGCAGAGCCGCCGACAAACTCGGTCCGCTCGCGCACCTCGACGGCGTGAAGCGCCTTGATCTCGTCGAGAGGCGCCTTGACCGCCGCAAGCAGGTCGCGCGCGGCTCGCAACGTATCATGCTCGTCGAACACGGGCAGATCCTTGAGTGTGGCGAGCATGTGGTCCCGGGCGAGTCGGCGGGGCGGCGAGTTGAGGAACTCGCGCGCGCGGACGAGCACGCCACCGGTCGCGGCGAGCGCGGCGACGGCCTCCCGTTGCGAAGCGCCCGTCTTTTCGATGAGAAGCCCCACGGCTTCATCCGGCGCAATCCTGCGGAACCGCACCACCTGGCAGCGCGACGCGATCGTAGGCAACACCGCCTCGTACGACGTCGCGAGCAACACGATGATCACGTGCGCGGGAGGTTCTTCCAGCGTCTTTAGGAACGCGTTCGCCGCCGCCTCGTTGAACGAATCGGCGGCCTCGATGATGTAGATCGTGCGTTCACCCTCCATAGGGGCGAGGTTGACGTCGTAGATGACCTCACGGATCTGATCCACGACGTAGGTGGCGGCGCCCAGCGGGACCACCTCTCGCACGTCGGCGTGCACTCCACGCTTGACGCGCCGGCACGCCTCACATCTTCCGCACCCGCGATCAGCACAGATGACAGCGCACGCGAGTGAGCGTGCGGTGCTCTTCTTACCTGCGCCGGCCGGACCAACAAACAGGTACGCGTGTGAAACCGCCTCGCGCTCGACCGCGGCAGAAAGATATCCCGCGACGCGCGACTGACCCACGAGATCGTCCCACACAGACCTCTCACTCATGGACGCCCTCGTCGAGCACGGTCGCAAGAACCGGGATCCGGCTCGCCGCCTCGAGCACACGCTCGGCAACCTCTTCGCACGTCCCAGACGCGTCGACGACAACCACCCGCTCAGGCTCAGCACGCGCAATGGCGCTGAACCCTTCATAGACACGGCGATGGAACTGCTCGTCTTCCGCTTCCAGGCGGTCGGGACCTTCCCCGGTAGCTCGACTGAGCGCGTCAACGCAGTCAAGATCGAGCAGGATGGTGATGTCCGGCGTGATACCGGCGGTGGAAAACTCGTTGAGAGCGGCGACTTCGAGCAGCGGGATTCCTCGGCCATACCCCTGGTATGCGGTTGTCGAGTCGGTGAAGCGGTCACACACGACGACCAAGCCAGACGCGAGCGCCGGCGCGATGACATCGTGCACGAGCTGGGCCCGGCTCGCTTCGTAGAGCAAGAGCTCGGCCCGGCGGTCGAGACCACTTTGCCGCGGGTCAAGCAGTATCTCGCGGATCGCCTCACCGGCCTTAGTGGCCCCCGGCTCACGGAGCGTCTTGACGCTGAAACCAGCTTTGGTGAGCGTCTCGGCTAGCATCCGCGCTTGCGTGGACTTGCCGGTACCCTCGCACCCTTCGATGGTGATGAACACGCCCCGTACCATCAGTCGTCCTCCTTGGTGCCCGCGGCCGGGATACCGGCATGAATGTCCGAGCCGAATACGTCGATCCCTACAAACGCCGGGAACCCTTCGAGTTCCAACCTCATAAGCGCTTCTGGCCCGAGCTCCGGATACGCGATCGTCTCCGCGGCTGTGACGTGCGTCGCCAGAAGCGCGGCAGCGCCCCCAACGGCGATGAAATAGACCGCCCCGTGCTCTACGCACGCGTCGCGCACCGCCGCTGAGCGCGGCCCTTTTCCGATGCTCGCCGCGACACCCGCGGCGAGCAGTTCAGGCGTGTACGCATCCATGCGGGAAGCGGTTGTTGGCCCGACGGCACCAACGGGGCGCCCCGCCGCCGCAGGCGCGGGACCAGCGTAGAAGAGCACCTGACCGGAAAGCCCGAACGGCAGCGATACGCCGCGCCGGAGCTCGGCGACGAGACGCTCGTGCGTCGCGTCGCGAGCGGTATAGACAGGTCCCGAGAGCCGCACCGCGTCGCCCGCGCGAAGCCGACGTGAATCCCCAGGTGACAGTGGTAGCGTGATGTGAACCTCACCCACCACGCACATCCTCCTCCGGGCCGCGCCAATCGAGCGTCTTGAAAGCATACACCGCCGCGCCCAGCACGACGAACGACGCGGCCACGAGCACCGCTTGTTCGCCGGAGAACCACAGCGTGGTCCGAGTCTCAAGAGCGACCCTCTCGACACCCCTGACGGCTAGATCGCCGAGCGGAGCGACCACTATCATCGACAGCAGCAACGAGACGCGCACGACCGCCTCAAGCGCTGTGAACACGCGTCCACGGATGGCGTCCGCGACCGTGTTCACCACGTACGTGTTGCCCGCGACCGTCACAGTCGCAATGCACGCACCCGCAACGAGGGCGGCGAGCACCAAGACAACGTATGCGTCGACAAGCCCGAAAGCCAGCATCGCTCCTCCAAACAGCGCCACTCCGCCGCTGAACAGCAACTGGAGGCGAACCCGGCCGGTGAACCGGGGCGCCATAAGCGCGCCGACGACCATGCCAAGCGCGAGAAACACAAGCAAGAACGTCTGCGGCACTGCAATGAGCGCATCGAGCCACTCGAACTCACCCGCAAGCGGGACGGGTTCGACCAGCATGCGCTGCACCCTCACGAGGCCGAGCGGTACTATCGCCCCGCCCCCGAGGATGGCAAGCGCGATCGTCACGAGGAGTCCGCGCAACTCTGAGTGCTCACGCAGGAAACGCAGCGAGTCGCGGACGTCGGCACCGAGCATCCGCACGTTCAGACGGGCTCGGGTTAGCTGGTCTGAGCCGCCACAGCGAATGCGGGTGATAAGCGCCGCCGAGACCAGAAACGTCAGACTGTTCACGAACACGCCGGCAAGCGGGCCGAGCAGAGCTGGTCCAAACGGCCGCAACACCGTCTCGACGAACGGAAGCCCCGTCTCGAGAAGCACGCGCACGATCGCCTCGAAACCAGCGAGTATCGCGCCCGACGCCGTAAGTCCCACGAGCATCGAAGCCTGCTGAGTCGTGTAGGCAAGCCCGTTGGCCGCCGCGACGTCCTCCTTAGCGACGAGACGCGGGATGAGCGCGTTGCGCGCCGGATAGAAAAACAGTGAGGCGACCTCCATGAGGAACACGACGAGGTAGATGAACGCGAGGTTTTGCGTGAACAGCAATCCGAGCGTCAGAGCCGCACGCGCGAGGTCACACGCGATCATCAGGCGGCGCCGGTCAAAGCGGTCAACCAGTGCGCCGGTAACCGAGCTCAACAGGAGGGATGGGATGAGCTTGGCGATGAGGATTCCTGCCACCGCGAGCGGAGAGCCGCCGGAAAGCGAGGTGACGAGCGGCATGAGCAGACCGATAACGAGCCAGTCGCCCACGCCGCTCACGGCCTGCGCCGTCCACAGCCGGGCGAACGCCGGGGTCGTAGCGAGGCGGCGATACGCTCCCGCGGAAGGGTTGAGCAAGCCGGACGAGTGCCCGGCGGTCTCAGGGCACTGGGTCATCTTGGCAATACCTCGACGGTCACCGAGCGCACCGCCGAGCAACCTACGTTCACCGCGACTGGCAACGCTGCGATGTGACACGGCGCGGTTACCACGTGGACCGCGAGAGCGGTCGTGTCCCCGCCGAGACCCCCTGGACCAACCCCCGATGCGTTGATGCCCGCAAGCAACCGCGCCTCAAGCGCGGCGATGCGTTCGTCGGCGCTACACGTCCCCACCTCGCGCAGCAACGCGCGCTTGGCGAGCGTCCCCACCTTGTCAAAGGTCGACCCTACACCGACGCCCACTACCACCGGTGGACACGCCGAGGCGACCTTCGCCGCGACAGACTCGAGCACAAACGCGACGACGCCCTCCTCGCCTTCTGCGGGCGAAAGCATGGCAAGCGCCGAGGCGTTGTCGGACCCGCCGCCTTTGAGCATGACGTGCACGGTCGCGCCACAACCCGGACGCACCGTGATGTCAACAAACGCCGGCGTGTTGTCCCCGGTATTGGCACGGTCTAGCAGCGCATCACGCGCGAGGCTCGCGCGCAGCCGGGCCGAGGCATACGCCTCGGCGACCGCGGCGTCTATCGCCGCGGTCAGATCGCCGCACACACACTCCTCGGCGCCCACCTCGAGCCACACCCAGACGTACCCGGTGTCCTGGCACAGCGGGACCCCATCGTGTGCGGCGATCCCGGCGTTGGCCGCGAGCTGCTCGAGAGCCGCTCGCCCGCGGGGCGAGCGCTCGCGCGCGAGGGCCTCGCGGATGGCGGCCAAAACGTCGGTGCGCAACTCAGTCGCGATGCGCGGGATCGCGTTGCGAACCGTTGAAGCGATGTCCTCGGCGTGTA
The DNA here is from genome assembly GCA_018333995.1 of Clostridiales bacterium. Lineage (NCBI taxonomy): Bacteria > Bacillati > Bacillota > Clostridia > Eubacteriales > Clostridiales bacterium. The sequence goes on from JAGXSG010000027.1 coordinate 22,745, forward strand.
TCACGGTGTCCGGTGGCTCTCCCAGCCGACGATCGCCTCGGCCACCGTCGCCGCGGATGCGCGAAGCGAGACGGTCTCCGCTTCGGTGAGGTCGAGCTCGGGGATGCCAAGAACACCTCGCGCGCCAAGTGCGGCCGGGACCGACAGGTAAACCCCGTCGATTCCGTAGTGCCCCTCGAGCCGCACGCACGACGGCAGCACCGCACCGGTGTCACCGAGGATCGCCTCGAGCATCGCGGCGATCGACGCCGCCGGCGCGTAAAACGCGCTCCCCGTCTTGAGCAGCGCGACAACCTCAGCGCCTCCGCCAATGGTACGCGCGACGAGCGCGTCGACCTTCTCGGCAGGCAAGATCTCGGTGATCGGCGTGCCGTTTACGGTGGTAAGTCGCGGGAGCGGTACCATCGCCTCACCGTGAGCGCCCACAACGAGCGCCTCAATGCCGCCAACATCCGCGCCGGTCTCCTCGGCGATAGCGTACGCGAAACGCGCCGAATCGAGGACGCCACCCATCCCGAGGACACGCTCCGTAGGCAGACCGGACACGCGCCACGCGAGATCGACCATGACATCGAGCGGATTGGTGACGAGCACGTACACAGCGTCTGGAGACGCGTCGACAGCCCTCTCCATCACGGAGCGCACGATCGCGGCGTTCGCGGCGAGCAAGTCCTCCCGCGTCATCCCTGGCGTGCGCGGCAGCCCAGCGGTCACCACGACGACCTGAGAGCCAACGGTGTCCGCGTAGTCATTGGTCCCGGTCACCACCGGAGCGAAACGCTCGACTGAGCGCGAGTGCATCATGTCGAGCGCCTTGCCTTGCGGAAGACCTTCGGCGACGTCAATGAGCACGACATCGCACAACCCCTTCTTCAGGAGCATGAAGGTGGTGGTGGCCCCCACCTGACCGGCTCCGACGACGGTCACCTTGGGACGAGACATGAACGGCTTTCCCCTTTCGCGCGCGCAAACGGCGGCGTCTCCACGCATCATGACACGGTCAACTAACTGTGTTGCACGGATTCTACGACAGGTCCCAGGGATACTCCACGCTCGCCCGCCGCCCTTCGTGAACGGCGAGCCGCTGCGCCAACAGCGGCGGCAGCTCCGGAAGCGCCAGATCCTGTTCAGAAGCCTCCCACGCGCCCTCGACCTCGGCGTACAAGATCTCGTCTTCCGCTCCCGCGGACTCCGCGACAAGTTCGCCAAACAACACGATCGCACTCGTACCGCTCTGGCCGAGGTGCGCGGAGCTCCCCGTGCACTCCGCGAGCACGACAAGACCCGCAAGCGCGGGAGCGCACCGGAGCACGTACTCGATGATCGCCTCGGCCTGCAGCTCGGACTCGGCGCCAGGGCGCCATACGACGGCGTGCACGCCCGCCTCCCGGGCCATTCTTGCGGTGTCCGGGTTGAGGCACACATCCCCGGCCGCAAGCGAGGTAAGCCCAAGCGGCGTCACGGCAATGCGGTGCTCAGAGTTGTCCGCGTGTGTGAACGGCATTAGCAGCGCGGTTCCCCCGGCGCACTCCTGAACCGTCTGAAGCAAGTGTTTGCGCTCGTGCGGCGGCATCCCCGCGAGTACGGGAATCCGAGGGCACACGACCACAGCGGCGCCATGTGCGCACGCACTGCCTATCGACTCGGCGAGCGCTACCGAGTCCAGCGCGACGTCGTCACGGCAACGGTGATGGATGACGGCGACGCGCATGGTGCGCTCCCTCTACAGCGGCGACACGCTTCTGAGAGGTCGATACCCGTTCGCGACGCTACTTCGACGCGCCTCGCTTTGGCGCGCGTCCCTTGGCGGTCTTTTTCGCTGGTTTCTTGTCGCCACGGCGTGCGCCACGCGCTCCCGCTGCGGTCGCGCCACCGCGCGCCTCAGCGCGGGCAGGGCACTCGGGATCGACGCATATCTTCCACGGACCCTTGCGGGTGTTGACTATCACCTTGGGCGCGCCGCACGGCTCGCACGTCTCTCCGGTAGGCTCAATGTCGCCTGTTCGCGGGAGCGGGTAGGAGACTGGATGCTCCTTCGCGTCGTAGTTCACGCACCGGATGAAACGGCTTCCCGTGGCCGAGTAGCGCACCCGCAGATCCGCGCCGTCGAGCGGGCACTTCCCCACCACGATCTCGGGACCCTTCTTGGAGGGGCACTCCGGCGCAAGACACAGATTCCAGGGCTGCTTACGGAATTGCACCACGCGCACCTGCGTGAAGCCGCACGTGGGACACGGCTCGTCGAGCGCGGCGTAGCGCGCGTTCTTAGGCAGCGGGTAGGTGACGTCGCACTCCGGATAGCCGGCGCACCCGACAAAGTAACCGCGACTCTTAGGTGAGTACTTGATCAGCAGATCATCACCCGACTTAACGCACGCGCCCACCTTCGCGTCCTCATCGGCGGCGTCCTTCAGCTTCTCGCCCACCTCGGGCACCCGGCCCAGCAGTACCTCCATCACCTCGGCGAGAATCTCGCGCGAGTGGGTCACGACGTCCGTGCGGCGTGCCGCGGCGCGCGCGATCTGGTCCATCTCGGCGTCGAGCTCAGCGGTCATCCCGGGCGAGGTGATCCGCTCCGCGTGCGCTTCAAGCGCGCTCACTACCGTGATGCCTTTGCACGTGGGAACGATGGGGTCCCCGGTCACATACTTGCGATCGTAAAGCGTCTGGATGATATCGTGCCGCGTCGCCTTCGTGCCGAGCCCGAGCTTCTCCATCTCCTGGATCATCTTGCCTTGCGAGTAGCGGGCGCGCGGCTGCGTCTGCTTGGCCTCCATCTCCGCGCCAAGAAACGCGGGGGTGTCACCCTCCGCAAGCGGCGGCAGATGCTCTTCCTTCTTGAGGCCGTACGGGTAGACCGTCCGGAAGCCCGCCTTTACCACGACGTCGCCGCGAGCCACGAACCTCTCTTGTGCGACATCGATCTCGACCTTGGTGCTCTCAAGGATCGCGCTCTCCGACAGTGTGGCCATGAAACGCCGAGCGACAAGATTGTAGAGCTTGAACTCCTCTGGCTTGAGCTTCTCGGGGTCAGCCGCGCCGGTCGGGTGGATCGGCGGGTGATCGGTGGTTTCCTTAGGACCGCGCGTGGGAGTGAGCGGGCCTCGCTTGAGGAGCGCCTGGACGTGCTCGTGATACGCCGCCACGCCGTCGAGCGTCTTGAGGAGCGAGGGCAGGTCGAGACTGGGCGGGTAGACGGTGTTATCAACGCGCGGGTATGAGATGAGACCGCTCATGTAGAGCGACTCGGCGATGCGCATCGTGCGAGAGGGAGCGAGCCCCTCGGCTGCTGCGGCGGCCTGTAGCGCGGTCGTGTTGAAGGGCGTGGGCGGCTTGACGGTGCGACGCGTCTTGGTGGCTGTGGCCACCGTGCCGGTCTTCGCGCCCTCGACCGCCTCCATCACACGCGCAGCCGCGTCTTCCGCCGGGAACCGCTCGGTTGAGTGCGTGGCGGCGAACTCCGTGCCCTCAGACTCAAAGCGCGCCCTCACCGTCCAGTAGTCCTCAGGCACGAACGCGTCACGCTCACGTTCCCGGTCGACGATGAGCTTCAGGGTAGGAGTCTGCACGCGGCCCGCCGAGAGCACATCGCCCCACGCGCGCTTCGCCGCCGCCGACGACGCGAGGGTGAGGTAGCGCGTGAGCACCGCACCCCACACGAGGTCGATGTCTTGGCGTGTCGCTCCCGCGTCGGCGAGATCATCGGAAAGCTCGCCTTGCTCGGCGAACGCCCGCTCGATCTCGTCTTTGGTTATCGCCGAGAAGCGCACGCGCGACACCGGCACGACGGGCGCAACCGAGAGGATCACGTCGCGCGCATCAGCGCCGATAAGCTCACCTTCGCGGTCGTAGTCGGTCGCTATGACAACCGCGTCGGCCTTCTTCGCGAGATTCTTGAGCGACTGAATGATGCCCTTCTCGGCGCCCTCCTTGAGAACGGGCGCGTTGACGAGGGCGGGCAGTGAGTCGAGTCTCCACTTCTTGAGGTCGACCCCGTCACGCTCCGGCGGGAAATCGACTTTCATGATGTGACCTTTGAGCCCGATGCTGACCCACTCTTCGCCGTCACGGCGGAAGCGGTAGACCGGCGTCGAGTAGACCTTCTCCGCGGTCGGCTTTCCCACAGCGAGGATCTCGGCTATGCGGCGCGCGGCGATATTCTTCTCGGAGACGATGAGTCTCATTGACATCCTGTCGACGGCTTCGGGCGAGTCCATGCGAGTATATACTCCACGTCAACCCGTCCTTTACCTGCTACAAGCCGATCTCATGCGCCCGCTCCCGCATCGCGTGCAACGCAATGCCGAGAAACTCGTCGCGCTCAATGCCGAGAGACTCGCACGTATCCATCTGATCGCGGCACGCGCCGCGTGCGAACGCCCGCTCGTTCCAGCGCTTCTTAAGAGAGCGCAGCTCAACGCCAGCAAGCGACTTGTCAGGCCGCACAAGCGCGGCGGCAACTATGAAGCCGGTGAGCGGGTCGGCGGCGTAGAGGGCGCGATCCATCCTGGTCTCGCACGGCACGTGACCCGCGTGCGCCAAGATGGCGTGGACGACCTCGGCGTCCACTACTCCGGAAAGCTCGTCTGCGGCGATGCGCGCATGACGGGCGGGGTCCTCGGCCGTGTCGGCGTAGTCGAGGTCGTGCAAGAGCCCCGCGAGCCCCCACTTCGCGACGTCCTCATCGGACAAGCCGAAGTGACGGGCGATCGCCTCCATGATGATCTCGGCGGCGACACAGTGGTTGACGAGGTTCGCGTTGGGTACACGCTCGCGTACAAGAGCGAGTGCGGCGTCACGCTCCACTGGCTGACCTCGCTTCAGCGCCCGCCGAGCCGGACGCGACTCGCATCGCCCGTGCGCTCTCGATGCGCTCCGTAAGCCAGCGCGCCCACTCATCGACGCCCTCGCCTTTGGTCGCCGAGATCGGGAAGACCGGAGCCGACGCATTGATGCGGCTCACAACCTCGCGGAACTCGGACTCGTCGAAATCGAACACATGGAGCGTGTCGTACTTATTCAAGATGACGGCCTCCGCGCGAGCGAAGATGTTGGGATACTTGTAGGGCTTATCGTGCCCCTCCGGCACCGAGAGGATCATGACTTTGGCATCTTCGCCAAGGTCGAACTCGGTCGGGCACACGAGATTGCCAACGTTTTCGATGATGAGCAGGTCGATTGCGGCGAGATCTAGTGTGTCTATCGCCCTGCGAATCATGTCGCTTTCGAGGTGACACGCTCCCCCTGTGTTGATCTGTACCGCAGGCACGCCGTGGGCCTTGATCTTGTCGGCGTCGACAGAACTTGCGATGTCGCCCTCGATCACCGCGATCCGATACCGGTCGCGCAACGCCGCGATCGTCGCAAGGATGGTCGACGTCTTGCCCGCACCTGGCGAGGCGAGCAAGTCGAGCACGAACACTCCCGCGGCGTCGAACCTCTCGCGATTCTCGGCGGCGAGACGCACGTTCTTGTCGAGGACCGGAGCGTTCACGTCGATCTTCACGGCTTGTCCTCCTCGCCGGGCAAAGCCACTTCGATGTGAGAAACTTCGAGCTCGCGTCCGTGGAGCATCTCGCAGATGAACCCTTCGCACTGCGGACACACGATGTCGAAGCGACCGTGCGAGAACTCCGCTGAACACTCGGCGCACCTTGAAACAGCCGCAACCCGCTCGATGACGAGCTGGGCGCCTTCGGCGAGCGTGCCAGGTGTGAGCGCCTCGAACGCGAACCGCATCGCCTCATCGACAATCTCGGTCAGGTCCCCCACCCGCACGTGGATCTCCCGGATGCTCAACGCCCCCTCGCGCCGGGCGGCGGCGGTCGACGCTTCGAGGATACCGCTCACGATGCCCATCTCGTGCACGAGGCCTACCAGCCCTCGGCTTTGCGCTTCGCTATCCGTTTGGCGAGCGTGACCCGCGCGAGCGCCATGCTGAGCTCATAGAGACCCACAAGTGCGCCAAACAGCGCGAGCATCGTGACCGGCGACCAATCTGGCGTCGCACCCGCCGAAACGACAATGAGGAGCGTGTAGACGACGCGCCAGTTCGCACGCAGCTTGTGATAGGGCACGATGTTGAACAGCATGAGGTAGAAGACCACGACCGGCAGCTGAAACGCGAGTCCGAACCCGAGCAGAAGCAGTATCGCCCCCTGGAAGTACGTGCTCGCCTCCGGCATCTGCGTGACGCCCTCCCACGCCTGCCCGACGATCCACTCAAACGCAGTGCCCAAAATCACCTGGTGGGCGAAGTACACACCAGTAGCGAAAAGCGTGACCATCGCGAAGAAGGTTGGGAGGAGCCACCGGCGCTCATTGGGCTTGAGAGCTGGCAGGAAAAACGCCATGACCTGCCAGATGATGATTGGACTGCCTATAACGAGAGTCGCGTAGAGGGCGACCTTGAAACGCAAGGTGAACGTCTCAAACGGGTTGAGCAAGATGAGCTGCTGGTCGCCGAAGATGTGGATGATCGGCGCCATCGTGAGGTTGTAGAAGAACGGTGCCGGAAAATACATCCCTACCGAACCGGCGAACACCACGATAGCGATTATCGTGAGCCGGCGGCGCAGCTCGCGCAAGTGTTCCATCAGGGGCAGACGCTTCGGGTCGATCGGCATCGTCTGTGAGGGGTGCGCCGTCAGCGCGCCTCCTCGTCCTCCTTCCGATCTCCGTCCGGTGAGGATTCCTCTTCCTCGGCGGGGGCGTCGGGGGCGTCGGGGGCCGCGCGCTCGTCAGACCCAGGCACCCACCCGCCCGCCTCCTCGGCGCTCGCGGGGTCCTCCTTCAGGCCCTCCTCGTCGTCACCCTCCTCGTCACCCTCAGGGCTCCACGCGGGGTCCTGCTTCTTCTCGGCGGTGAGCATCTCGGCCTTGATGATCGCTTCCATGTCGCTTTGCGCGCGCTTGAACTCACGCATGATCTGGCCGACCGTACGGCCAAAGCCAGGCAGTTTGTCCGGCCCGAAGATCAGGAGGACAAACACCACGATGACAAACAATTCAGTGCCGCTGATTCCGAACACAGGCGATCGCTCCAGCAGGTCGGGTCAGTACGAATCACACGACTGTTGAGGGTACACCACTCAGAACTGGCGCGCCTCTCCGGGCTCGGCGAAGATCGGGAAGACCTTGTCGAGTCCGGTGATACGGAAGATCTTGAGGATGTTGTCCCGGCTACACACGAGACGCACCGAGCCGCCATTTTCCTTGGCCCTGCGCAATGCCCCCACTAGCACCCCAAGACCCGAGCTGTCGATGAAACCCACGCCGTCGAAGTCTACGATAATGTCGGTGCACCCAGACTCGAGTTGCTCCACGAGCACGTCTTTGAGCCTGGGAGCGGTGTAGACATCGACTTCACCGCCGAGCGTGATAGTGCATCCTGCGTCATGACGCTCGATACGGATGTCGAGTTCCATGCTGTGCGCACACTCCCTCGATGAGGTCTTGGTCACGTCGGTCGATTATAGCGTTCGCCGTGTTCTACGACCACTACCCGGGGCGCGGACCGAAACGCGGCCGCCGGTCGAGGGGCCGGCCGGGTCAGGCCGGATACGCTCACCGTGATCGGGGGTACCATTGGAATGTGGCTGTCCGACGAAAGGACCGTGATGTCTCTGCAGATCGACCTCGACCAGAATCCGAGTCACTGGGTGCTCCGGTTGACCGGCGACCTTGACTACGGTGAGTGTGCCGCATTCCGGATGTACATCGACAGAGTACTGAAATCATCACCGCCGGCCACCGTGGTCGACCTCGCGGATCTCGAATACCTCGACAGTTCCGGGCTCGGATTACTGCTCAGTCTCTCCAAAGAATACGGGGCGTCTGGCGGCAGACTCGTGCTCGTGACCAACGAGACGGTGGACAACATCTTGTCGCTCACGCGATTGAACGGCATCTTCTCGACCGCATCGACGATGGAAGAAGCAATCGCGTCGATCGGGGGCGAGCACACGAGTGCGTAAAGCCACGTAAGGGGCGGCGTCATCACAGACCCCGCCCCTTACGATTGCCGTGTGCTTCCTGCTGCGGCTTGGTGTAGACGCGAACTATGGCGTCACGGTCTCCGTGGCGCTCGAACCCTCAGCCTGAAGGTCTGCGATCCAGTTTCGCGCCGTGGTCGCGGTCTGCGCATCAGGCGCCATCTCCACGTGCCGCTGCAGAGCGGCGAGCGCGGCCGCCGAATCACCGATTGTCCGGTAGAAAATGCCGGCGTTGAAGTACGCGGGCGCAAAATCAGGGGACTCGGCCATGACCTGCTCGACCATGGCGATCGCGTCGTCAAGCCGCTCACCGTAGTAGTACGAGATCGCAAGGTCAGTCATCACACCGGGCTCACCCGGATCGACAGCAAGCGCCCGCTCATAGTGGGCGATCGCCGAGTGCCACATGGGCAGATCGTAACCGCCCACGTTGGTCTGACCCATCTCGGATCGTACCGCGAGCGCCCAATCGAAGTAGGTGTCACCCACGGCGACGAGCGCGGTATAACTCGTTGGCTCACTCGCGAGGACCGCGCTAAACGATGAGATCGTCGGCGCGTACTGGCTCGCGACGCGCGCTAGTACGTCTCCCGCCGCACTCTCGGCGGATTGCTGCGCGTTTCCACCGCCCGTGAAGATCACCGGAATCGCCGTAACGACGAATGCGAGAATCACGATAATGATCGTCGCCTTGACCCACAGGGCGGACTGCTTCTTGTTGATGGCCACGTGTCCAGCCAACCTTCCTGTCAGGATACGAGCGTAGTCCCGGCCTACCATCCGCAGACCGGGACTACGTTACCGCACGATCGCTACTGCGTGCCCTCTTCAGCCGGGACCTCGCCGCCTGGCGTCGGGGTCGCATCGCCACCTGGCGTCGGGGTCGCATCGCCGCCGCCCGTCATGCTTTCGATATCCGGATGCCCGGGAGGCATGCCTCCCTCAAGCTGTTCGGGAGTGAGCGCGCCAGCGGCGGGAGTTCCCTGGGCCGGAACAGACACGGGTGCCGGGCCTGGCGAGCCGCCTGTGCCCATAGGCACGAGAATCCCGATGACAACGCCGAGCAACAGCGCGATAAGCGCGATCAGGCCAGCAACGGTCATTGTGACCGTCTGCTGCCCGGCGACAGCGGCCGCGGCAGGGGCGGTGACGGTTACTCGAGAACCCTTCGCGGGCGCCTTTGCCTGCTGCCGCGCCTCACTGGGCTTCGCCTCTTCTGTTTCCTCGTCGTCGAAGAAGAAATCCTTATCGCTCACGTGCGTTTCCTCCTACTCTGCGGAACCATCCGCTCACCACGCCCTGCCGGTCACTCAGCCAGAGCACCGCGCGATTATAGCACGCACTCCCCACTAGACGCTCGCGCACTGGGCCTGTCGGGGGGTCGAAAACACGTACCGGGTACCCGCGATCAGCAGCAACTCTTCCGCCATTCGATGAGCGGGACAACACATCACAAAATCTACAGACGGCGCTCTATCACCGCGCGGACCCTCGGCCGCCGGTCAGCCCGCTCGAATCGGGGCGACATCCGTGCCAGCACACTGAGCGCCGCAGCGCCCGCAGCGATGCCCGCTACCGCGCCAGCCACGTCCGGATCAACACCAACTAACCCGCCAGCCACCGCTCCCGCAGCGTAACCCGCGAGAAGACAGCCGGGAATGAGCAGGTAGACGAGCGCTCGCGCCGCTCGCACCGCGCCAAGCGGGATCTCGACCTCGACCTGGTCGCCCACTCGAGCGCCGCTGTCGTCCAGCACGCCTTCGAGCAGCCGCGCCCCGTGTGCGCTCCTCGCGCACGCGCCGCACGTCTTGCACGCGATAGACTCGGCGATCGCAACATCTACCGTGCCTTCGGATGCCGAGACGACTACCCCGCGCTCTCGCATCGCTTACGCCCTGAGAGCGATCCGCAGCTCCTCGGCGCGAGCCCAGATGCGATCGTAGTCGAGGAGCGTCCACGAGCCCGTCTGGTAGAGGATCTGACCAGCGACCATCGTCATGACGACGTTCTCCTGGTTGGCGGTGTGCACGAGTGTTGAGTACGGGTAGAGCGTGGGAATCTGGTGGCTTTGGGAGATGTTGACGGCGATGATGTCAGCTTGCTTACCAGGTTCGAGCGAGCCCACGCGGTCATCGATCCCGAGCGCCCTCGCCGCGTCAAGCGTGGCAAGCTTGATGAACTGACGCGCGATCAGATACGGCTCGAAGCCAAGCGCGGCGCGCTGGATGAGCAGGCCGATGCGCATCTCGTCGAACATGTCGATAGTGTTGCTGGACGCCGGTGAGTCCGTGCCAAGGCCTACCTTCACCCCGCGGCGCAGAAACTCGCCGAGTGGAGCGGTTCCCATCGCGAGCTTGGCGTTACACCGCGGACAAAACGCGACCCGCACGTCGTTTCCGGCGAGGATCTCAATGTCGGCCTCATCAACCTGCGTGCAGTGCACGCCGAGCATTCTCGGCGCGTCGAAGAGCCCCCACTGCGCGACGTAGCGTACCGGGCTCACGCCTGTCGGCAGCCAGCCGAGGTCAACACCCGTAAACGTTTCACGGTAGTCCACCGCGAGACGGGAGCTGCCGTATTTCACGAAGTCGTACTCGTCTTTGGACCCAGCTAGGTGCATCGCGACCGGCAACCCCTCGGCTATCGCGAGCTCGGTGACCGCCTCGTAGACAGCCGGATGGCAGCTGTACGTGGCGTGCGGCGCGATGCCGATCTCGAGGCGCGACGGATCGGCGTACTCACGCCACTCGGCGATATCGGCTCTGGCCGCCTCGATGACAGACGGCACGCGGGCGCGATCCATCGTCGAGACCTCGCGGTACACGATCGCTCTCAAGCCAGCTGAAGCCGCAGCTCGCGCGGAGGCGCCCGACTCGGTGATGTCAGCGATGGTCGTGATGCCCGACTCGAGCGCCTCGGCGGCGCCGAGCAGGGCCGCGTCGTTCCAGTCCGCCGCGGTCAGCCGCTTCTCCTTGTCAAGCAGTTGGAGCTTCCACTGCGAGTACGGCAGATCATCGACAAGCCCGCGCATCGCCGAGTACTCGAGGTGCGTATGCATGTCGACAAACCCGGGCATCAGGCACGCCAGCCCGAAGTCGCGGACCTCCTCATCCGGGTGCGCAGCGACAAGCTGCTTGAGCTCGCCGATCTCGACGATGGTGTCACCGCTGACGAGCACGCCGCCATCGACGATGTGCGGAGCGGCCACCGGGAGCACGTAGCGTGCGGCAAGAATCATCGTCGTCCTTCCGTCCTCGAATCTGCGTCTATGGTACCGCAGATGGACAGCCACTCGTCACGCGGTCGCAGAGCTACTTGACCGCCACGTGGATGGCGACAACACCGCCGGTGCGATCTTCCCAGCTGATCGCCGAGAAACCCGCCTTACGCAGCTCATTGGCGAGTGCACCCTGACTGGGAAACGCGCGAATGGACTCGTTGAGGTAGACAAACGACGCCCGGTCACCGGTGAGAAGACCGCCGATGGAGGGGATGACGAAGCGCAGGTAAGCGTAGTAGATCCAGCGCCAGGGCGGAAAGCCCGGCCGGGAGAACTCAAGGATCACGTAGCGCCCGCCGGGCTTGAGAACTCGCAACACCTCGGCGAAGTTGGCCGAGCGATCAGGCAGGTTGCGCACACCAAAAGCGACGGTGACCACTTCAAACGAAGCGTCAGGGAAGGGTAGGTTCTGTGCGTCCGCCACCTGGAAGCTCACAGCGGTGCGTCCGCTGTGCCGGGTGCGCGCCTTCTTCTCGGCCACCTTGAGCATCTCAGGGACGAAGTCAGTGCCCACGACCTCGGCGGGCCTGCCAAAACGTGCGAGCGCGAGCGCAAGGTCACCTGTCCCGGAGCACAGATCGAGGACGCGGCTTGTGCGAGTCAGGCGTGCCGCCCTGACGGTGTCGCGTCGCCAGAGGCGATCGACACCTAAGCTCGAGACCGCATTAAACGCATCGTAGCGGTGCGCGATAAGTGCGAAGATGCCGCGTACTCGCTCCGCTGTCGGCTCGCCCGCCGCGGGCGCGTCGGCCACGGGGGCGGGGTCGTTTCCTGGGTCGGGCATCAGGCCTCCGAGGTTGTCTCGCACGCGCTCCTGGTCGCGGACGGGATGCGCCGGGACCGGAATAGGGTAGCGAGATTCTCGGTGAGCCACAACAGCAAAACGTAGTACACGTTGCGGATGCTCACGTAACGGGGCCAGTTGAGCTCACTCTTCTCGCACACGGTTGACTCCGAGAGGCGGTCGAGATCGTGCTTCAAAGCGGCGAGCTCCTTTTCGCGGGCGCTTGCTTCCGGCATCGCTCGAATTGCGTCCACGCGCGCCATAGCCGCTCGCGCGGCAACGATGCGCTCCTCGGTGCGCGCGGCGACCTCGGGTTCGATAATGCCGATACGACCCTTAAGGCGGTTGAGCGCGGATCCCGCGTCGTAGGTGGCCTCAACCATTTCATCGGCGCTCATCGCGTCGCTCTCGTAGTTCATGATGTGTTTCCATGACGGCTCAATGAGCAGCTGTCGATGCTCCTCCAGTGTTGTGGCGCGCAAGGTGTACCCGTACCTCTCGGGGTCGTCGAAGACCATCGACCCGGGGTCAAGGAACGGCGCCATCGGCGATGTGAACGCGAGCAGACGGGGATCGTTGTCAACCTTGGCGTAGAGCGACTCGATGTAGGCGGCGGTCTCGCGAACGGAATCGGCCGTCTGTGTGGGAATCCCGCTCATGAAGTACAGGTCGAACCGTGAGCACCCGTTGCGCAGCGCCGCGGCGATCGACTCCTCTACGTGCTCCATCGTGTAGTGGTGCTTGCCGAATGCGGCGCGAACCGCATCGTCGTGACTCTCGACGCTGATCTCGACGCTGTAGTCGCGCAGGTGCTCGTTCAAGAACCGGTAGAAGTCCTCGGCGGGGGGCTTGAAAAATTCAAAGCCGATGGGGTTGCGCAGGTCGATCTTTCCAAGACCGCGGATGAACGCGGCCGTGTAGTCGCGTCCCGCCTGCAGGAAATCGTTCAAGACGAAGATTGGTCCTGGGATGTACTTCTGGATGTGCTCGATGTCGCGCACGAGCAGCTCGGGATCTCTGAATGCGACCTTGCGGCGTCCGAAGTGCTCGCGAAACGCATACGCGCTCCCGCCGCACGTCACGCAGTTGTGGGTGCACCCGCGACACGTGAGCGACGCGCATACCGGGTACTGGAGCCAGTCCTTGAACGGCACGAAACCCATCATGTCGCGATAGCGGATCACCGCGCGCATGTTAAACGAGTAATCAAGGGAGATGTCATTCATGTCATCCGGCACCCATTCGAGCGGATTGACTACCAAAGAGCCGTCCCGCGTCGTGTAGGTGAGGTTGGGGATGTCGTCGACTTTGCCCTTGCCCTTGAGCGCGTAGAGAAGCCGCGTCATCGGCTCTTCCGTGGAGTCCCCGCGTACCACGTAGTCGACACACTCATAACTCGCGAGCTCCTCGTGGAAGTACGTCGAGGACAGACCGCCAAAGATGACCGGCGTGCCGGGATGGTACTTCTTAACGATGCGCGCGATCTCGATCGATCCGTGTGCGTGCGGCAGCCAGTGCAAATCGATCCCAAATGCGACCGGGTTCATCTCGCGGATCGCACGCTCGACATCGAAGTCTGGACGGTTGAGCATGAGTACGGCGAGGTTGACTATCCGCACCTGCAGACCGTAGCGCTCCATGTACTCGGCCATCGTGGTGAAACCGAGCGGATACATCTCGAATACGGGGGTGGAGGGAACCATATCCGACACGGGGCCAAACATGATTGATCGTTCGCGAAAGTCGTAGACGCTCGGGGCGTGCAGCAGCACAAGGTCGACTCGCGACATGAAAAGCCAGGCCTCTCTTCAGATGACGGCTCTCCGAAACAGCGCCACCGGCATGGCGTGTTGAGCCGCGGACGAACAGCCGCGAGTATAACACGGCCACCCGATAAGGAGAGCCGCCCTGTCGCCAGAGCGGCCCTCCGTCCCCCATCGTGTACGAGACACTCAGAGGATCCCTACGTCAGGTGAGCCTTACGGCAGACCCTTGAGGAGTAGTTCCCAACCGGTCACATTCCAAGTCTCCGTGCCGAGCGGGTCGCCCGAAGTAAAGTCGGCGTAGTAATCGGGGTTATCGCCGTTCCAGAAGGTAGCGTCACCGTGGCAGTCGATGCACACCGAGTCGAGGCTGTGCGTGACCTGCCCGGCGATGTTCGCGTACTTCCAGCTGTCGCCGAAGTATCCGGCCCCAAACGAGGCCTCGACGCTAGCTGTTGTCAGGCGCGTCTCTCCGGGGCCGATCGCGGTGCCGTCGAAGTCAACGCCCCATAGCTCGTCTTTGAGCATGTTCACTCCGAGCGTACGGTGAGGATAGCTGAATCCGCCGTCGATGCACTGAGCACCGACATTCGCGACGGCGTTGGTGCGGACTGAAGGAACTCCCAGGTAGCTCGTGCGACCCTCATACTGCAGATCGTTGGGATCCGCATACACACCGTTTGTGGCCGACGCGTACGCGCCCTTGCCAAAGTGAATCCAGTTCTCCCCATCCGGGTCGTGACAGGTGTAGCAGCCCGAAGCGCCGGTGTGGCAGTTGGCGCAGTGGGGACCGAAGTTGTTTTCATCGCCCGGGTTCAGGTACTGCTGCCGAGCACAACCACGGCTGTTCGAATCGTGGCTGAAGGCCGTCATGTAGTCGCCAACCTCAGGCACGTACACTTTGGCGGGCTGGGTCGACAAACCCGCGGTACCATCATGGCATGACGTGCAGAACTCGTTCTGCATCGCAACGCCTCTAGGTGCCCACGGGAACGCGAGCGGGAAACGCTCGTTGCTATCCGTCGAGAAGAACGGACCCCAGCTGGCCGCCGGACCGAGTGGCCAATCCCAATCGATCGCCTGCTTCTTGCCGTTGACAGCGTTGGCTTCTTGCCATTCGCCACCAACCTTGCCGACAACCTTGGTATCGCCAAACGGCTGGCCCGTCATCGGATTGACAGCCGAGAAGTCGTCACCCGTGTCCGGGTTCTTCAGCAGGAGGAAGCGGCCCTCGGGAAAGAGCGGCTTGACCCATACCTCGACCTCAGGCGGTGCCGTTGGACCATAAGCGCCACCGGCCAGTTGCTGATAGTTGCCCATGTTCCAGAACTTGGTGTTGATGTTGCCTGCCTGAAGATCGATCCCCCAGTAGATGTACCAGTTCTGCATGAGATTGGTCAGCGTTGGCGGGAAGAGCCCCATGAGCGCACCCATCTCGGACGGCGTGACGGCGTAGTAGCCATCAGCGCTCACCGGAAGCGCAGTCATGGGGTCGCCGTCGTCCAGACCCATCCACCAACCCTGGATCGCGCTCATATCCGGGGCCTTGGGTGCACCGGCAGCCGCCCACGCACCCATGAAAGGAGTGACATCCAGCGGGTCAGGAGCGTTCGCGATGTGCGTCGCTTCAGTGCTGCTCCAAACCGGAGGACCCATCTTGGTGAGGTCTTCCGGAATGACCATGTGGGCGCCACCCGAACCCATGGGGAACTTGACCTTGAACATCTCTTGCAGACGCAAGATCTGCGTCGTCATGAAGTCAGCACCGTACATGGTGTTGATCATGCCATCACCCGCGGGACGCGACGGGCTCCCAAACGCCTCGAGCACGCGAGCGGAGTTGCCGTGCGGGGTGTGGCAGCTAAAGCATGCCAGACCCGCGGCATCCGTAAACGCGGGCTCGATATCAGCCGGAGCACTACCGCTGTAGCCGAGCGTGTGGCCCGTGCCAAGGTAGTTGTCGGCGCTCGCTATGACGCCATCAGCGTCGTAGGCGTTGTCCATCTGGATGTTGATGGACGATCCGCCGCCGCCCGCGTGACAGAACGTACAAGCGTTCTCGCGGTCGTTGGCGCGAAGCAGCATATAGCTACCGAGCGCGTAGTGGGTCGAGTGGCAGTCCTGACACTTGTTCGTTGTCGTCGTGTAACCACCATGAGGACCCGCGAACGACTGCACCTGGTCGGTGCCCTGAACGCTGCGGACATAGATGCCGGCGTTATCCCCGTACCCCGGCAGATCACTTTCGGTCGTGTAGTTCCAGCCTCCATCGTTGTAGCCCTCGGCAAACGCGGGGACCGCCGCGATGGCAAGCACAGCGGCCGTGAGCACGGCCAACATGAGTGCTCTCTTCACAGTACGTACCTCCCTATTGTAGATCGTGCGAATGTTCGTCATTTCACATACACCTCCCTTCCTGACGAGAGTGTCTCGATCAGGGGCGTGTGACCGCCCGAGAACGACCTTTGGTGAGTACCCCGCAAATACCACTACCCCCATGGGTACTCTAAGAGAGAATACTCCTACCCATTGGGGTACCACAAGAACGTTCGGGAAATTAATCACGATGAATCGGCGAACGGCGTGAACCAACCTGAAAGCAAGGAGGCCGCCTCTGTTCAGAGACGG